>DASQDV010000272.1:0-1986 GCA_035633995.1 Pyrinomonadaceae bacterium
AGAAGACCGGAGGCATTCACGCCTCCGGTCTTCTCTTTCGCCCTTCTAATTTCAGGTCTCTAATTTCGCGTCTCTGATGCGCGGGCGCTGCGCTAGGCGACCGGGCGGAGCAGGCCGCGAAAGATGCCCTGCACCTGCACCTGCGCGGCGGGCAGGCGGATCGGCGCGAGTTGTGAATTGGCCGGACGGAGTTCGACTTCGCGCCCGAAGCGGTGGAGGCGTTTAAGGGTGGCGCGCGAGCCTTCGACGAGGGCGACGACGATCTCGCCGTCGCGCGCGTCAATGCGGTTCTCGATCAAAGCGATGTCGCCGTCGCAGATGTGCTCGTCGATCATCGAGTCGCCGGAGACGCGCAGCGCATAGACGCGCTCCGGGCGCACGCGACCCAGGAGGAAGCGCGGCACGCCGATGGTCTCGGCGCTGTCGTCAACCGTCTCAAGCGGCGCGCCCGCCGCAACCCGACCCAGAAGGCGCACCTCGCACAACCCGTCGCCCGCAGCCTCTTCGACGTGGACGTTCAAACCGAACGAGCCGTTCGTGTGGCTGCGCGCCAGCAGGCCGCGCTTCTCCAGCGCCTCGATGTGCTTGGCGATGGTCGCCTTCGAGGAGATGCCGAAGTGGCGCGCGATCTGAGCGTAGGACGGCTCGTAGCCGTGCCGCTCGATGAAGCGTTGGATATAGTCGAGAATTTCCTTCTGACGTTGCGTGCGGGGTTGCATGAATTCCACTGTCCTTTCAAACCGGGAGCGCGCGAGTGTCGTCGCGCGTCTCCTCAACTCGCACCGCCAGCGTGCTTGCGGCGGCGGCGGGGGCTTGGCGTGGATTCTAAAGTCGCCCCGCCGCAGCGTCAAGGTTTAACCGGCCACGCGGCGTCGTCGTCAAACGCCCGGCATCGCCTTCTTCAAAGGCTTGAGCAAGAGAAACAGCACGACGGCCATGACGAGCGCCATCGCGCCGAGCACGGCGAAGAACGAAGAGTGCAGCCAGCGGTCCCAGAAGACGCCGATCTGCGTCAGCTTGTTGCCCATCGCCGTCGCCACGAACCACCCGCCCATCATCAACCCGCGCAAACGTATCGGCGCGACTTTCGAGACGAGCGACAGACCCATCGGCGACAACATCAACTCGCCGAGCGTCACGACGAAGTAAGAGAGGACGAGCCACATCGGCGACACGCGGAACGCATACGGGTCGCCGCCGACGGCAGTTGCCTCGCCTGACTTCGCGGCGAAATAGAGGATGAAAAAGGAGAGCGCGGTTAAAGTCATGCCGAAGGCCATCTTGGTCGGCGTGGAAGGCTCAAGACCACGACGGTCGAGGAAGCCCCAAAACCAGACGAGCGGGAACGTCAGTGTGATGACCCAGAACGGGTTAATCGAGTTAGAGATGATGCCGCCCGACTCTTTCGCCGTCTCCGGCGAGAAGAACATCGTCCAGTCCGTGTTGGCATCGGCGAAGTAAGTCAGGGTCGAAGCGTTCTGGTGGAAGACCATCCAGAAGACGATGACGACGGCGAAGATGACGATGAGCGCGATGATGCGTCGGCTTTCGGGGACGGCATCCATCACGCCCTGCCGTGCGGCGGCCTCGTCCTGATGGCTGACGCCGTGCGGCGGCGCGTCGGTCGCGGTGGCCGCCGTGTCGGCGGCGGTGTCGCCCGAACGCGTCGCGGCGGTCGGCGTCGCTCCGGCGGGCGCGGCCAGATTGCGCCCCGGCTCGTGGATGTGCTTCTTGAACTGGAACAGAATCCAGACCGAGATGACCATGCCGCCCGCCGCCACCGCAAACGCCGGGTGGAAGCCGAACTTCGCGCGCACCCAACCGGCGACGAGCGGCGCGAGAAATGCGCCGACGTTGATGCCCATGTAAAAGATGTTGTAGGCGCGGTCTTTGAGGTGGCTGCCTTCCGGGTAGAGGTTGCCCACCATCGTCGAGACGTTCGGCTTGAAGAAGCCGTTGCCGATGACGAGGCAGGTCAGCGCGGCA
>DASQDV010000273.1:0-4929 GCA_035633995.1 Pyrinomonadaceae bacterium
ATTTACTACGCGCTGCGTTCGGCTGAACTTTTCGCGGAAGCTTTTCTGGAAGGCGACGCGGCTGCTTATGAAGGACGTTGGCGCGCAGATTTCGGGCGCGAACTGCGCCGCGCCTCTTCGATGCGCCGCCGCTTCTACGGCGAATTCTTCGGTGCGCCTTTCACCGACCGCATGATCGACTTCGCACGCCTCCATCCCGGCATACGCCGGACGCTGCGCGAACTCGTCGCGGGTGATCAGGGCTATGTCAATCTCAAGCGCACGCTCGCACGCAGCGTCCTCTGGCCGCTGTAATCAGTTCAAAAAATTTACCTACTTGATTATCTGCTCACCCGTCGCGGGTTGCGTGTAAGGCGCGAGACGGCGTTTGAGTTCTTCGGGCACGGGCACGGAGTCGAACGCGCCGCGACGGACGGCGACAAGAACGAAATGCGCTTCGGCGACGATGGACGACTCGCCGTTGCGCCGCACTTCAAAATTCAGGCGCAGCGATTTTGTGCCGACGCGCCCGACGTAGACCGAGACTTCGAGCAGATCGTCCAACTGCGCGGCCTGCCGGAAGTCGCATTCGAGGTGCGCGCGCGGCAGCCACACGTCGAGTTCGTCGAACATGCGACCGTAGGGCAGGCCGACGGCGCGGAAAAGTTCCGTCTCGGCGATCTCGCAAAAGCGTATGTACGCGCCGTACAAGATGATGCGCGCCGCGTCCACGTCGCCCCAGCGGACGCGCTCCTCGATGCGAAACTTCCACGACTCCCGATCCGTTTCATTCATCGTTTCATTCAATCAACAACTCATCGCGAAAGTGATGCGCGCATGCGGAAAGTTATAGCGGATTGCAAATCGCTATCGGGCATAAATCTTTCACGCCTCCAACTCGCGCAGGAACTTCTCCAACGCGGAATCGAACTCCGCCCTGCGTTCGAGGTTCGAGACGTGACCCGCGCCTTCGATGATTTCAAGGCGAGAGTCGGGTATCTCGCGCTGCAACAGTTCGGCGTCCGAGGGCGGCGTGATCGCGTCGAGACTTCCGACGACGACGAGCACAGGGCAATTTATCTCGCGCAGGAGTTCCGTCTGATCTCTGCGGACGGCCATGCCGCGAAGCGCTGAGGCCGCGCCGCGCGTATCTGTGTTCAAGATCATCGTGCGGACGCGGGCGACGATTTCGGGGCGTTCGGCGTGCGTCTCAGGCGCGAGAAGTTTCGGCAGCATCGTGTCGGCAATCACTTGCATGCCTTCGTCGAGTGCGCGCGTGGCGGTCTCTTCACGTGCGTGCCGCGCGTCGTCTGTGTCTGCTTGCGGGCGTGTGTCTGCGAGAATGAGTGCGCGCACGCGTGCGGGGAAGAGGCGGTAGAAGGCGAGCGCGACATAGCCGCCCATCGAGAGGCCGCCGAGCACAACGCGCGTGAGTTGTAATTCGTCGAGCAGCGCACGAATGTCTTCGGCCATCTCTTCCATCGTCGCCGGAGCATCAGAGGTCGCGGGCGTCTCGCCGTGCCCGCGCAGGTCAACGGTGACGACGCGATAACGCCCGCGCAAAGCCTCGACCTGTTCGCGCCAGAGCGTGCGATTGAACGGGAAGCCGTGCAGCAAGACGACCGGCGCTCCGTCGCCCGACACCTCGTAGGCCAACTCGATTCCGCGCACGTGTGCAACGCTCATCCCTGTTTAGTCTCCGTAAAATTTCTTTCTGCTTTTGCGTCTTTGGTATTTCTTCTTTGCGCCTCCAGCGAGAAAAAGCATTTCACGCTGGAGGCGCAAAGTTGAAGCAAAAGGCGCAAAGGATTGAATGCTTGTTTGTGGCTTTAAATCTTCTATAAACGGATGCCCGTTTGAAAGGCGTAGATAACATGCGTTTCGCGTGAGCGTCAAACTCGAAGCGGGATGTGTGCATCTAAATAACTAACCAAATCAGTGTGATTTCCCGGTCACTTCGCGCGCCGCAGGCGCCAGTAAAATTCACAGAAGGAAGCAAAGATGAGCAGCAGGAAACAGACGACGAAAGCGCAGATTTTTTCGGCAGCGGAACAACGCGCGGCGCGTTCCGAACGGATCGAGGTGAGGGACGCAGAGCCTTACGGCTGGATCGCTTTTTCCGAGGCGGGCACGGAGCAGAACTACCACCTGTTTCGCGACCCCGAGACGAAGCGACTGGCCTGTACCTGCGCCGATTTCATTTATCGCGGCGATGCCGAGCCGCGCTACGAATGCAAGCACGTCTCCGCGACACTCAAGTACATCGCGCGTCAATATCTGGAAAGAGATTACGATCCGCACCGGCAGTATGAGCGCGGCGTCGCCGCTGGAGCGCAGAGCCGCACGCCGCGCGCGGCCTGAAATTTTCTCATCCTATTTTATCGTGAGAACTTCACGATAAATTTTTTCCGTCGCATCAACCATTCTTTCCAGTCCGAAACGCGCACGTGATTCTTCGCGTGCGCGTTCGCTTAAGCGCGCGCGTTCTTCGTCGTTTTGCAGAAGACGCAATATCGCACCGGCGAGCGCGTCCGCGTCGTTGACGGGCACGAGTTTTCCCGTCGCGCCGTCGTCAATCATCTCGCGCGCGCCGTCCGTCGCGGTCGCTACGGTTGCGACGCCGCACATCAAGGCTTCCAGCGTCGCCAGCCCGAAAGCCTCTGCGCGTGAAGCGGAGACATAGATGTCGAGCGAACCGATGAGCGGCGCGAGTTCGGCGACGTGGCCGACGAGCGAGACGTATTCCTGTAGCGCGTGTTCGGCGATCAACTTCTCAAGGAGCGCGCGCGTCTCCCGGCCGCGCGATCTGTCGTCGCCGACAATGATGAAGCGTGCGTTGGTAAAATTCTCACGTTTGACGATCAGAGCGGCTGCGCGCACAAACTCCTCCTGCCCCTTGACCTGACTCAACTCGCCGACCGTGCCGACGAGGAGCGCGTCGCTCGCTGCCGAGAGCGTGCGGCGAAACTCGGCGCGGTCGAAAGCTTTCAGCGCGCGCTCGACGCCGGCGACGGAGATGCCGTTCGGGACGACGCGAATTTTTTCGTCGGGGAAAATCCGACTCGCGCGCAGACCGCGCGCCACGCCTTCGGAGACGGCGATGACGCGAGCGACGTTCGAGAGCGTGAATTTGTGCAGGCCGCTCACGGGGAAGGGCACGTGGCGCGTGAGGACGAAGGGCACGCTTCGGGCGCGTCGCGCCGCGTAGGCGGCGAGCGGGTAGTCGCGCGCAAGGTGCGCGTGGACGATCTGGATTTCGTGCTCGCGTATGAAGCGCGCGAGGCGGGTTGCGCTGGCGATATCGAGTGCGTTGCGAAGCGGCAGCGTCGTGATGTTTGCAGCGGGCAGGCGGGTGAGTTTTTCGCCGAGCGGCGACGCGTGAGAGATGGCGGCGTAAACGTCGTGGCCGCGTGCGGAGAGCGCGTTCGAGAGATCGGCGAAGTGTCTCTCGCCGCCGCCGAAGGCGCGCGCCGAACTGAGTTGAAGGATTTTCACGTCGCTTAATGCTACGAGGCCGGTTCTCCGGTCACGTGTTCGAGAAACCGTCCGACATCGTTAATCACAATCTCAGGCGCGGCTTCGACGTTGGCCGCAATGATGTCTTCGCGCGGGTATCCGATCAACTGGCGGGCGACCCCGCGCTCGACCATGATCGTGTCATTCGTCGTGTGTGACGGGAGATTATTACTGTCGCGCGGGAAACCTGGCGTGAGCCGGAACAGTTCCAGTTCCCAGACGCGGCAGCGGAAACGATCCGCGCTCTCGGTGTCGCGGAATAATTCGATTCTCGTTGACCAGGCGTTGTCGCCGAGTTGAATGTCGAGTTCGACCGTTTTCACCAACTCGTAGATGGAACTCTTAACGGCCGAGTGGGAAAATTTCATAGGCGAAGCAACTCAGTCGTTGGCGGCGGCGGACGTGGAAGCGTTTTGCGCGAGCGGCGATGTCTCGTAGCGCGCGAGCAGGTCGGCGGGGTCGCGGTAGATGTCCGTGCAGCCTGCGGCGCGGAGTTCCGTTTCGGTAAAGCCGCCGCAGAGCACGCCGATGGTGCGTAAGTTTATCTTGCCCGCTGCTTGTGCGTCGTAGGGCGCGTCGCCGATGATGATTGCTTCGTGCGCCTCGACATCGCCGAGCGCGGCGAGCGCAGCCTCGAAGATGTCCGGGTGCGGTTTGGATTTCTCGGCGTCGTCGGCAGAGGTCTCTTCTTCGACGAGGTCGGTGATGCGCGCGATCTCTTTATAGGTTTTGAGTTCGTCGGCTTTGGCTGACGAGGCGAGGGCGATGCGCAGGCCGTCCGCCTGTATGCGCTCGAAGAGTTCGCGCACCTGCGGGAAGGCGCGCACGCGCGAGAGGTATTCGCGCTTGTAGTGGTCGCCCCTGAACTTCTCCATCTCCTCGCCGAAACGTTCGAGTTCCTCTTCGGAGAAGAAGACGGGCATCAACTGGTCGCCGCCTTTGCCGATCTGTTGTCGCACTTTTTCAAATTCGACTTCGCGCCCGAACTTGCGAAACGCTTCCTGCCAAGCGCGCGCGTGCAGATCTACCGAGTCAACGAGCGTGCCGTCAATATCGAAAATAATAGCTTTGAGCATCAGTTAATTCTCCCCCGCGTGTTGTGAAATGAGGCTTTACATTACACCACTTGCGTGTGATGTGTCGTGTTCCCCAACGCGATTTCGTGCGAGGTCAGGCGGAAAGGGCACTTGTCGAGTCGGCATAAAGATTGCAGTTGAAGGTTTCAAAATGGATTAACATTTCGAGTCGAGAGAGGAAATTTAAGGAGGATTTTATGGCAAAACTGGTGACCGGACTTTTCAAGACACGTTTGGCGGCGGAGGCCGCCGTTGACGCGCTCATCAAACATGGCTACACGCGAGACGACATCAGCGTGCTCATGTCCGACGCGACGAAGAACAAGGAGTTTGCGATTGAGACCGGGACGCACGCGGC
>DASQDV010000274.1:0-8946 GCA_035633995.1 Pyrinomonadaceae bacterium
GGCCACGCCGCTCTACACCATCGGCGGGCGCATCACGGACGCGAACAACAACCCCGTCAGCGGCGTCTCGGTCGCCGCCTCGCCGCTCACCACCGTGACGACGAACGCGAACGGCGAGTACACGCGCGTCGGCGCGCGCCCGAACACGAACTACACCGTCACGCCCACGCTCGACGATTTCGTCATCACGCCCTCGTCGCGCTCCGCTAACAGTCTCGCCAGCAACCAGACGCTCGACTTCACCGTCGCCCAACTGTTCGACATTCGCGGCATCGCCAAAGATACGACGGGCGCACCCTTGAGCGGAGTCACGATCAGCGTCAACGGCAGCGCGATTGTGACCACGCAGGCGGACGGCAAATTTGAGTTGAACGGTCGCACGGGCGGGCAGAGCTACACCGTCAAGCCGACCAAAAACGGCTTCACCTTCAGCCCCGTCCAAGAAGTCGTCGCACTCAGCGCAGACCGCCTCGACCTCGTCTTCACGGGCACGCCGCTCACCTTCAACGTCGGCGGCACGGTCACGCGCAGCGACAACAGCGCGCCCGTCGGCGGCCTCGTCGTCAATCTTAAAAACAGCGCCGGCGGCGCCGTTATCGGCACGACGACGACGGCGGGCGACGGCGCTTACACTTTCAACGCGCTTGCGGCGGGCGCAAACTATCACGTCAGCCTCGCGCCGCAGGCCGGTTTCATCTTCACGCCCGACGGGCGCACCATCAACAACCTGCAAGCCGACCAGAACGCGCAGAACTTCGCCGCCGTCCCGACCAACTACACAATTTCGGGTCGCGTCAGCGATGCCGGAAGCAACAGCATCAGCGGCGTTACCATGACGCTCACGGGCACGGCTTCGAGCGTTGCGAACGCCACGACCGCGACCGACGCGAACGGCAACTATTCCTTCAGCGTCCCTGCGGGCGGCAACTACATCGTCACGCCCTCGAAGCAGGACTACACCTTCACGCCGGCGAGCAAGACCTTCAACGCTCTCTCCGCGAACAAGACGGGCGAGAACTTCGCGGGCACGCTCGCCTACACCGTCAGCGGCACCGTCACTTCGCTCGGCGGCGGCGCGCTCTCCGGCGTCACCGTCAACTTGAGCGGCGCGGCAACGGGCACGCAGACGACGAACGCGCAAGGCCAGTTCGCCTTCACGAATCTCGCGCCCGGCGGCACTTACACCGTCACGCCCGCGCTCGCCAATTTCGCCTTCAACCCGCCGAGCCGCACCTACGGCACTTTGTCCGCCAGCCAGACGGCGGCCACGTTCGAAGCCGTCTCGACCGAGCCGACCGACTTGCAGATCACCGGCACGGCTTCGGCAACGGAACTCGCGCCCGGCGAGGACGTGACCTACACGTTCACAGTCCGCAACAACGGCCCGAACAGCGCGGCGAACATCACTGTCACGGACAACCTGCCCGCGACTCTCACGTTCGTCTCCTGCACCGCGTCGCAGGGCGGCACTTGCGTCGGCGGCAACGCTTCGGGCAACAACCGCACCGTCACGTTCCCGTCGCTCGCCGTTAACGCGACGGCCACCGTCACGCTCGTCGCGCGCGTCAATAGCAGCGTCGCAGACCAGACCGTCATCAACAACACGGCGCAAGTCGCAGCCACGAACTCCGACACCAGCGCGCAGAACAACGCCGCTCCGACCTCCTTCAAAGTGGTCGTCCCGGCGGCGACGGCCAACCTCTCGCTCGGCGTCTCCGATTCGCCCGACCCGCTCGTGGTCGGCGGCAACCTGACCTATGCCCTGAGCGTCAACAACGCGGGCGAGGCGGACGCCACGAACGTCGTCGTGACCGCCACGCTTCCCGCCAACGCGACCTTCGTTTCTGCCCCGAACGGTTGCACACGCGCGGGCAACACCGTCACCTGCAATCTCGACACGGTGGCGAAGGGCGCGAGCCGCGTGCTCAGCATCGTCGTCCAACCGACCGTCGAAGGCACGCTCGCGTTCAGCGCGAGCGTCTCTTCGGACACCGGCGACGCCGACGCGTCCGACAACACGGCGCAGGCCACGACGGACGTGCATCCGCTCGGCACGCAGGTCGGCGCGGGCGACATCATCATCAGCGAATTTCGCGCGCACGGCAGCAATCCGGCAGACGCGAGCCTCGACGATTTTGTCGAACTCTATAACACGACCGATGCGCCCGTGACGGTCGGCCCGGCGGACGCTTCCGGCGGTTGGGCGCTCGTCGTGCGCGAGGCCGCAGGTCTTCCGGTCGTGCGCGCAACGGTTCCGAAGGGCACGGTCATTCCGGCGCGCGGCCACTTCCTCGTCACGGGCGCGAATTATTCGCTCGCCGCCGTCGCCGCAAGCGATCTTCCGATTGCGGGCAACCTTCTCGAAGGCGGCGGCCTCGCGCTGTTCCGCACCGCCGACCCGTCGAAATTCACCGAGACGGACGAACGACTCGACGCCGTAGGCTTCTCGTCGGTCAGCGATCAGATGTACCGCGAAGGCTCCGGCCTTGCGCCCGTAGATGCGGTCGAGGCCGAACAATCCTTCGCGCGCAAGCTCGGCAGCACGGGCTTGCCGCAGGACACCGGCGATAACGCGGCTGACTTCCAGTTGCTCTCGAAGACCGTCGCTTCGTTCGGCGCGACGCAGGCAGTTCTCGGCGCGCCGGGGCCGGAAAACAGGACGAGCCCCGTCCAGCGCAACGCGACGATCAAGCCCTCGCTCGTCGATCCGGCGTGCGGCGGGTTCGGCACGGCGACGAGCGGGTGCGCACGCGTGCGCGAGGGCGGGAACGCTCCGAACGCTGCGTTCGGCACGCTCACCATCCGTCGGCGCTTCACCAACAAGACCGGCGCGACCGTCAACAACCTGCGCTTCCGCATCACGGACATCACGACGCTCGGCACGCCGGGCACGGCCTCGCTCGCGGACTTGCGCGCCATCTCTTCGACCGACGTGGAGGCGACGGTGAACGGCAGCACCATCATCATCAAGGGCACGCTGCTCGAATCGCCGCACCCGCTCGGCGGTGGCTTAAACTCCGCGCTCCTCTTGCCGCTCGCGGGCAATTCGCTTGCGCCGAACGCCTCCATTGACGTGCAGTTCCGTCTCGGCGTCGAGCGCAACGGTAGTTTCCGCTTCTTCGTCAACGTCGAAGCCTCAACTCTGGCATCGGCTTCGTCGGCGCAATCTTCAAACACGAAGGACGGCAGCGCGGGCAAGCCAGCGGGTCAGACGAAATAGAAGAAGGGCTTCGCAGGAGGCGAGGCGGCAAAAGCCGCACAACCATAGCGGCGGCGTCGGGCGGGCGATAGAAAGTCGCCTACCGAACGCCGCCGCTGTCGTGTTAATTTTAGCGTCGAAAACATCCCGCGAAACGCCAAGGAGAGAGTTCGATGAGACACCGTATGATGCTAGCGTGTGCGTTGCTGTCGGCAGTGGGGATGGCGTCTGTGGGCGTCGCTTTAGCGCAGAAGAGACGCGCGCCGAAAGCGCCCGCCGCCGCCACAACATCTTCTGCGCGCACGTCGCTCGACGACAAGATACGTCGCTTCGCTCCGACGACGCTCACCGCCGACACGTCGCGCCTGTCGGCAGGCGACCGTCGCGCGCTTGCCAAGATTATCGAGGCCGCGAAGTTGTTAGACCCGCTTTACCTCAGGCAGGTGTGGAGCGGCAACCCCGCGCTGCTCGCGCGCCTCGAAACCGACCGGACGCCGGAAGGACGCGCGCGTCTCCACTACTTCCGCATCAACGTCGGCCCCTGGTCGCGTCTCGACGGCAACGAGCCGTTCGTCGAGGGCGTGCCCCACGAGAAGCCGAAGCACGCCAACTATTACCCCGAAGACATGACGAAAGAGGAGTTCAACGCGTGGGTGCAGACGCTTCCGGCGGAAGAGAAGGCGCGCGCTAACGGGTTCTTTCACCTCATCCGTCGCGGCGCGGACGGCAAACTCAAGACCGTGCCCTACAGCGTGGAGTATCGAGAGTTTCTCGAACCCGCCGCGAAGTTGTTGCGTGAGGCGGCAACGCTGACGACGAACGGGACGCTCAAAAATTTCCTGACAAAACGCGCCGACGCTTTCCTCTCCGACGATTATTACGAATCGGACGTGGCGTGGATGGACCTGGACTCGCCGATTGACGTGACCATCGGCCCTTACGAGACCTACGAGGATGAGTTGTTCAGCTACAAGGCGGCCTTCGAGTCCTATGTCACGCTGCGCGACGAGGCGGAATCCGCGAAACTCGCGAAGTTCAGCGGCTACTTGCAGGAGCTTGAAAACAATTTGCCGATAGAGGCGCGCTACCGCAACCCGAAACTCGGCGCGTCCTCGCCCATCCGCGTCGTCAACGAAGTCTTCGCTTCGGGCGAGGGCAACCGGGGCGTGCAGACGGCGGCCTTCAACTTGCCGAACGACGAGCGCGTCGTGAAAGAAAAAGGCTCGAAGCGCGTGATGCTCAAGAACGTGCAGGAGGCGAAGTTCAACAAGACGCTGCTGCCCATCTCGCGCGTCGTGCTCACGCCCGCAGGCCAACGCGTGCTCTCCTTCGAATCGTTCTTCACGCACATCCTCGCGCACGAGTTGATGCACGGGCTGGGGCCGCACAACATCAACGTCAACGGTCAGGAGACGACCGTTCGCATGCAACTCAAGGAACTCTCTTCGGCCATCGAAGAGGCGAAGGCCGACATCACGGGGCTGTGGGCGTTGCAGTATTTGATGGACAAGGGGATGGTTGACAAGCGTATGGAGCGTTCGATGTACACGACGTTTCTGGCAAGTTGTTTTCGCTCGGTGCGTTTCGGCATCACGGAGGCGCACGGCAAAGGCATCGCCTTGCAGTTCAACTACCTGACCGACGAAGGCGCGATCAAGTTCGACGAGCGCGCGGGCACTTTCCAGATAGACGAGTCGCGCATCAAAGATGCGGTCGCCAAACTGACGCGCGAGATTCTTACGCTGCAAGCCGAAGGCTCTTATGACAAGGCCAAAGCGTTGCTCGACAAGTACGGCGTGATCCGCCCGCCGATGCAACGCGCGCTCGCACGCCTCGGCAACGTGCCCGTAGACATCGAACCACACTTCCCGCTCGCGCAGAAGTAAGACTCATCAAATAAACGCGAAAGGATGAATCAACCGCAGGAGACAGAATTCAGAATACAGAAGTCAGAAGAGAACCTAGACGGGTCTTCATTCTGATTCCTGTATTCTGTGTTCTGTGTTCTGTCTTCTCCTTCATCCTTCCGCGTTTCGACTTCAGCGTTTCCCTGCCGGCACGCCCACTCCGTCCAGACGCAACACGCGCGCCTTCTCCGTCGCGGGCAGCGCGGCGTAGAGTTCGACGAAGGCCGCGTTCGTCCAGCCAAAGCCGATCTCGTTCGACTTGTAGCCGAACTTGAGGCCGTCGCCGAGTTGCGAGCGACGGCTGACGACATCGTATTTCTCGACGATGGTGTTGTGCTCGACGAACTCCTTGACGACGAGCGAGAGGAAGTTGACGCTTGCGCGGTTCGCCTCGCGCGCGTACCCGTAGCGGCGCAAGCCCTCGACGGCGATGAGTTGCATCGGCGCCCAGCCGTAGGGCGCGTCCCACTGGCTGCCCGATTCGTTCGTGCTCGTCTGCAATCCGCCTGCGCGCGCGAAGAGTTTCAGATTGGCGACGACGCGCGCGGCCTGTCGCGGCGTGGCGAGTCCAGCCCAGAGCGGGTAGAAGGTTGTGATGAACGGGTAGCGGCGCACCTTCTCTCGCGCAAAGTTGTAATCGTAGTAAAGCCCGTCGCGCTCGTCCCACATCAGGCGGTTGACCGCGCGGCGGCGCGCTTCGGCGCGGCGCTCCCACACGCCCGCTTCGCGTGCGCGCCCGAGCGTCTTGAGGATTTCCGCCGCGTCGCGCTCCATCACGTAAAGGAGCGAATTGAGGCAGACGGGGTTGTAGCGCGTGATGTCGGCGTTGAAGGGGCCGAAACGGTTCGACGGGTCGAAGCCCGACTCGCGCATCGAGCGGTCGCCCTTGTAAAAGAGCGGCGTCAATTCATCACGCGCGCGGTCGTAATATTCTGTGAGGTCGTAGTCCGTCACGTCGTGCGTGCGGTAGTAGGCGCGCACGAGATCGTAATGCGTGCGCCCCTCCGCGTCGCGCTCGGCGGAGACAACTTCGGGGGCAACCCCTTCGCCCGTGTCGTAGTAGCGCGCAAGTCCTGTCTCGCGCGTCGTGTGCAGGGCGTCCGTCCAGTAGCGGTAATATTTTTCGACGGCGGGCAAGGTGCGTTCGAGCCACGCGCGATCCGGCTGCCTGCGATAAACGTCGAGAATCATGCGCGTGAGGAAAGGCGGCTGCGAGCGCGTCAAAAAATATGTGCGGTTGGCGTTCAGGATTTTGCCGTAGTGCTCGATCTGGTAGACGAAGTTTTCAACCATATCGCGCGCGAGCGCGACCTCGCCGTCGCGCAGCAGGCCGACGTTCGTGAAGTAACTGTCCCAGCCGTACATCTCGTTGAAGCGCCCGCCCGGCACGACGTAAGGGTGCGGCAGATAAAGCAGCCCCGGCTCTTTGATCTCCGCGCCGCTTGCGGGCAATCGGCGCAGCACGATGCGCGACATGTCGGCGGCAGGCAACTCTGCGCGCAGGCGTTTTTCGACCGCCTCGAAATTTTCGGTGCGCGCAACATAGACCGGCCAGCGGTTACCCGCAAGCGGCGGAAACTTCGGATCGACGGCGGCCTCTGCGAGTTGGCGTTTGGAGCGCACGAGCGTCTGCCAGCCCTGCTTGATGTAACGCCGGACGGCTCGGAGTTGAGCCTCCGTTGCCACGCGCACGCCCGCATTTTGCGGCTGCGCCGCAAGTGTGTTCGAGAACAGTAGAACGACGGCGAGCGAAATTGAGAGCGTCTGTGCGGCGAAGCGTGTTTTAGCTGTCATCTTTCATCTCCCGTTCGAAGTTCGCGCGAGCCGAAGCCGTGCCGCTGCTGCCGCTGCTGCCGTCATTCGACGCGCGCGGGTTGCTCGGCGGCGCGATAACTTTCCAGCGCGTATTGCACCACGCGCTGCTCGTTCGCCGATTGACAGGTGATGTAGTTGTGAAACTCGGACGGGCGCGCGGCGACGTGCGCCTCGTGGATTCTTGCGCCGCCCGTGCCCGTCTCGATGAATTTGACGAGCCAGCTCTTGTCGCCGGTGCGCTCCTGCCTGCGGAAGCGCAGGGCGTCGAGCGCGGCCAGCCCCGTCTCGCGCCGTATGAAGAACTCTGCGGCCTGCACGGGATACGAATAACAGGCGCGCCCGCGATAGCCTTCAAGGATGAGGCGGCGCGCTTCATACTCGTCGCAGATCGTCCGCCCCCTGTCTTCCGTCACGTGCGCGTAAAAGAGGCCGTGCGGGAAGCACAGCAGGTTGGCCGCGAACCTGTCGCCGCCGACGTGCGACGACTGCCAGACACTACTATTTGCCCCGGCCGCGCGCTCGTCCCCGCCCGCCGCTTCGCGCAAAGATTTATAGAGCGCATAGCCGAACTTGGCGCAGCACTTGTCGCGTTTGCCGTGCGTGCAGACGAGAAACAACGAATCTTCAGCTTTGACGGCGCCCACTGCTTGTGCCACCGCCGCGTCGCCCGCGGCGAGCGCTGCCACGTCGAGTTTCAACAACTCCTCGTAGCCGTCGAAGTGAAACTTCATGATTGACGGCGCGCTCTCGCGGCAACGCACGACGAAGCAGGTGAGCGGGTCTTGGCGCAGCCGCTCCTGTTTGATGAACAGGATGCGCGAGCGCTGCGTAGTCTGGCAGAAATTATTGAGGCGGCTTTTGACTTCGGCGGGGAGCGCGCTGTCTTCGAGCGCATGCGCGCCCCACGCCTCGCGGTATTCGACGAGCAGCCACACCTCGCCTATCGAGGCCGTGCCGAAACTACGCTCGGCGGAGACGAGCGACAGTTCGGAACAATAGAAGAAGGGTCGGCTCATCGTTTCTTGTCAGGTCAATCTTTGACGACGGCGACGAGGCCGTGCCTGAGCAACTCGCCGAGAAATGCGCGCACCGTCTGTTCGTCCAGACGCTCGCGCGCCGCTTCGCACAGTTCGGCGACCGAGCGAGAGCGCGCACCGCCGTCGTCGGCTAAACGGCTGAGCACGAGCATCGCGTCAGCCGCGAAACGCCAGCGTTTCTTGTGACAGAGAAACTCGACGACGCCGTCTTCGACGCGCAGATCGAGCGGGCGCGGCGCGACGAGGCGCACGCGCGCGTCGCTTTCGGGAGGGAGAGTTTCCGCCGTCGCCGTCCAGGGCAAACCGGGATGGGGGCGCGGTTCGGCCTGCGCGTCGAGTTCGGCGAAGAAGCGTCCGAGCGGATCGTCGTCCCACGCGGCGAACAATTCTTCGCCGAGTCGCGCGAGGTGCGCGGCGCGCTCCGAAGGCGAGACGAAGCGCGGGAGGTCCTGGCGAAACGCCTCGCTCGCGCGCAGGCGGCGGGCGAGCCATTCCAGAAGATCGACGCCCGTGCGTTTGTGTATGCCGATGGTGAGATGGAGCGTCGGCTCGTCGAGCGGCGGGGCGACGTGCCACCCGCCGCGCGGGATGTAGAGAAAATCGCCGTCTTCGAGCGTCGCCTCCCAGAGGGGCGCGCCCGTCGGCTTCGGGTTTTCGGCATCGCCCGCGAGCGGGTGCGGGCGCGTCTCGCCATAGATGCTCCAACGCTTGCGCCCCGTGACTTGCAGGATGAAAACGTCGTGGTCGTCCCAGTGCAGGTCGAAGCCGCGCGAAGTGTGCCAACCGGCGTAGGAGTTGATCTGGATGCGCTCGCGGAAGAAGTATTCCAATTGGGCGGCCAACTCTTCGAGCGGCTCGTGTAGTTCGTCAACGGCGTCGAGCACGAGCGTCGCGCCCGCGCGCAGTTGGCTGTTGAACTTGACGGGTTGAAGGCGCGGGATCGGTTGTCTGGTTCGCGCGCCCGACGTGTGGCGCAGGTATGAATTGA
>DASQDV010000275.1:0-10602 GCA_035633995.1 Pyrinomonadaceae bacterium
GTGGCCTCGAAGGCGGGCGCGCTTCGCTCGACGGCTGGCTCGAACGCCTCATCAAGCACAGCCGCCGCGCCGAGCACGCAACGACGCGCGCCGCTGCGGTTGAACGGACGACGCGCGCCATTGATGTGTTGCACGGGACAATCGGCACGGGCGCGCTGTCGTTCTTCTGTCTGAACGCCGCCACGCTCGGCATCGGCGCGGAGGTGGCCGCGCGCGTCGCGGCGCAAATTGATCCGGTGCGCAGGCTTCCGGGCGAAGCGCGTTTCGCGCTCGCCGCCGCGCAGGCTCTCGCGCGCTGGCGCGCGCGTCGTGTCTCGATTCAGGTTGACGACGCGGAGGCTTTCGAGTGCGCGACGAATCTGGTGGCAATTGCCAACAGCCCCTACGCGGGCGGCGGCATGATGTTCTCGCCCGGCGCGCGCACGGACGACGGGTTGCTCGACGTGGTCACCGCCTGCCAACTCACGCGCCGTGCGCTCGTGCGCGAGATGACGCGCATCCACAGCGGCGGCCACGTTAAGAACCCGCGCGTGGAGATACGGCGCGGCGCGCGCGTCCGCATCGAACACCTGACGCCCGCAGATAAACTCGCGGTCGAAGCAGACGGCGACGTGCGCGGCCACACGCCGCTCGAATTTCGCGTTCTCGCCGGTGCGATCAAAGTGGTCTGCTAACGGCCTCAGGGGTTCAAGTTTCACGCTTCAAGTTAAAGATTCAGAGAACTCTCGGCTGTGAAACCTGAAGCTGGAAATTTATGAGCCGACGGACGCTCCCAAAGCATAGAGCAGCCGCACCGAGAGCAACAGGAGCGGCAAGGCGACGAGCAGCATGAGGAGCAAACCCCGCCGCGTGATGTGCGACTCGCGCAGAGACCGGCGGAAGAAATAGATGGAGAAGGGAAGATTAAACAGCACGGCGGTCGCCAGACCGGGCGCATAGCCGCCAAGCACGATGGCGGCAGGCACATGCGGGACGAGCACGTTCAAACAGACCTGCGCCTGTACGATGGCGACGAGATAAGACTTGAACGGCGAAGGTCTGCCGGAAGTGGCAAAGACGACGAGTAGCAGCGGGATGAGCGTCGCGCCGACGAGGGCTGCATAGAATTGCGCGCTCGTCGGCATGGCGGGCAGGAGAGAAGGCGGCGCACTCTGACGCAGCAACGTTTCGATGCGCGGAAGGAAGAGATGCATCGTCAAGCCCTCTTCCAGATTATGCAGCGCGAGAAAGGCGAAGACGAGCCACTGCACAGACCTGTAAGAAAGTTGGTCGAGCCACATACTAATAGCGTGCTATAGCGTGTCAGGCCACGCTTGCCCGTCGAGACGGCTTGCACCCGGCGCGACGTATCAGGGCGCGTGTGTTTCGCGTCGTTCGATAGCGAGCACTTTGTCGAGTCGGCGTTGATGGCGTTCTTCGCCGGTGAAGCGAGCGGAGACGAAGGAGCGCACGATCTCCGACGCGAGTTCGACGCCGACGACGCGCGCGCCGAGACAGAGGACGTTGCAGTCGTCGTGCTCGCGCGATTGATGCGCCGAGTAAGTGTCGCCGCAAAGCGCCGCGCGCACCCCGCGCAGTTTGTTCGCCGCCACCGACGCGCCGACGCCGCTTCCGCAGATGATGATGCCGCACTCCGCGCGCCCATCGCGCACGGCCTCTCCCACTTTCAAAGCGTAGTCGGGATAGTCGTCCGATTGCCCTCCGTCGTGCGTGCCGAAGTCTTCGACCTCGTGGCCTGCGTCGTGCAGGATTTCGATCACGCGTTCGTTGAGCGGGTAGCCGCCATGATCCGCGCCGATAGCGATCTTCATTCCGTTGCCTCCTCAGGCGACGGATTGTAGCGCGAACGGAGCGCAGGCGCGTAGAGATATCACTTTGAAGTGAAGGCGCGCGGACGGTTCACTTTGCCGCCGCCTGTAGATTGATGGTGAGAGTTTGTCCGGCGCGTTCGAGGCGCGCGCCGCGAAACTCGGCCTTGACGCCTTCGGCTTCGAGCCTGAGTTTGCCTGCGGCCTCTTGCACCTGCGGCTCGCGCGCGAGTCCGGCGAGCGTCAACTGGCGCACGCCGTTAAAGAGCGGGTGCGCGCCCGCACCGGTGGTGAGCGAGCGTTGGTTGAAACTTTCAATCGCGCCCGCGTCGTTGCCGAGTTTGAGGTGACGCGTGTGGAGCACGTCCGTCCCGCCGAGCCTGCGGACGTTCAACGGATCAAACCCCTGCGGCCAGAGCGGGGCGTTCGCGGCGGCAACGACGACGATCTTCCAGCCCGCTTGCCCGGCAAACTCGCGCCGCAAAGCTTCTCTCACGGCGGCCAACTTTTGCGTCTCAAGTTTTGCGCGCGCGCGCGCCGCAGCCTTGAACGACTCCGGCAGCGCGCACGCCTGACGCGCAGGCGGAGCAGCGGCGGCGAGCGCGGCGGCGAGCAGTTCGTCAAGCGAGAGCGAGTCAGACGCCGTTTCGAGGCGCGTCGTCCAGCCGGGCGCGAAGCGTTCGAGCAGGAGCGCAAGCGCGTGCCCCGTCGCGTAAGCGCGCGTGCGAAGTTCTTCGGCGGCGTATTCGTGCGCGGTCAGGTCTGACGCGCGCACGCCCGACGAACGCGACTGGACGTAGCGCGCGAGTCCTTCGTTCAGTTCGGTCGCGCGCTCATAGTCGGCTGCGCCCTTGCTCAATCGCGCGAAACGCTCGCGGCGCGTGTCGAGCGCGAGGCGCGCGTGGCAGGCGGCGTCCGGTTTGCGCGGGGCGCGTTCGGCGCGTCGCAAACTCTCGGTCTCAAGACGGCGCAGCGCGAGCAGTTCCGCGTCTTCGAAGGGGTAGTTGAAGAGTTCGAGTTCGTTGCCTTCCCACTTCGGATGACGCTCGCGCTGGTGTACGTGGAACATCTCGTGGACGACGAGCGCGGCGCGCTCTTTGAGCGACAACTTCGACGCAGACTCGATCATGGCCGTCGCCGTCCAGACGCCGTTTAGTTTCATGGGCGCGTTGGCCGCGACCGTCTCGTGCCGCCCGGCGAACGCCCACACGCCCTGACGGGACGAGAGCGAAACGAATTCTGCGGGCGGGTTGGGATGGCGGAAGAGGAAGGTCGTCCGCCCGTCGTAGATTTCGACGGGCACGCGGCGCGGATCGAAGTTCGGCCAGAGCGGCAGGCGCGCGGCGATGCGATCAACTTCGTCAATGACGGCGTAAACGTCGTTCGCTGTCACATCAGTGCTGCGCCGCGCAGGCTGCGCCGATGTGCCGTTGAGCGCCGCGCCGCCGACCGAGAGCAGGAGCAGAATTAAACAGAGGCGCATAACTGCAATTCAGTCGGCGCGGCGCAAAAGTTCCACGAAGAATTAGCCGCCGAGCAGAGCGCGCGCGCGCGCCACGACGTTCTCGACGTTGAAGCCGAGATTGCTGAGCGCCACGTCGCCGGGCGCGGACGCGCCGAAGCGGTCGAGGCAGACGCAGTCGCCCGCGAGTCCCGTGTAACGCGCCCACCCCAAACTCACGCCCGCTTCGACGACGAGCCGTGCCGAGACGGACGCGGGCAGCACCTGTTCGCGGTAACTTGCCTCCTGCTCGTCGAACAATTCGCAACAGGGCATCGAGACGACGCGCACGCTTGCGCCGCCCCTCTGCAACTCTTCGCGCGCGGCGAGCGCGAGCGCGACTTCCGAGCCGGTGGCGATGATGATGAGTTGCGGCGTCGCGTTCTGCCCGTTCCCGTCAACCGCTTCGGCGAGGATGTACGCGCCGCGCCGCGCGCCGTCCGCCGGGTTGTGGAGCGTCCGATCAATGACGGGCACTTTCTGGCGCGTCAGGATGAGCGCGGTCGGCGCGTGGCGGCGTAGGATTGCGATGCGCCACGCCTCGCGCGTCTCGTGCGAATCGGCGGGACGTATGACGTAGAGGTTGGGGATGGCGCGAAGCCCTGCGATGTGCTCGACGGGCTGGTGCGTCGGGCCGTCTTCGCCGAGTCCGACCGAGTCGTGCGTGAAGACGTAGATGACCTGCACTTCGGAGAGAGCCGCGAGGCGGATGGCGGGCTTCATGTAATCGGAGAAGGTGAGGAACGTGCCGCCGTACGGAATCAGCCCGCCGTTGAGGCTGATGCCCGTCATGGTTGCGCCCATCGCGTGTTCGCGCACGCCGAAGTGAAGTATGCGACCGCCGTATGAGCCGGGTTGAAAGCTGCCGCCCTCTTTGATGTCCGTGTTGTTGGAGACGCCGAGGTCTGCCGAGCCGCCGATGAGCGAAGGCAACACGCCCGCGAGCGCGTTGATGACTTCGCCGGAAGCGACGCGCGTGGCAATAGGTTTCGCGTCCGCGAACGCGGGCAACTTCTCCTCCCAACCGGCGGGCAAATCATTGCTCATCAAATCACGCCACGCTTGACCCTGCTCGGCGTGCGCCTCTGTGTAGCGCGCGACGAGCGCGTTCCATTCCTCTTCCTGCCGCGCACCACGCTCGACGCCCGCGCGGAAATGCGTGAGCGCCTCGCCGGGTAAATAAAACTCTTCGTCTTCCGGCCACCGGAGCGCGCGTTTCGTTTCTTTGACGGCCTCTGCGCCGGGCGCGTCCGAGTGCGCCTTGCGCGTGCCCGCCACAGGCATGCCGAAGCCGATCACGGTCTTGACGGAGATGAGCGACGGTCGCTCGGTCTCGGCCTGCGCTTCGCGTATGGCGCGCTCGATTGCCGCAAGATCGTTTCCGTCTTCGACGACGGAAGTGTGCCAGCCGTAAGACTCGAAACGCTTCGGCACGTCTTCTGTGAAAGCGAGCGAGGTGAAGCCTTCGATGGTGACGCGGTTGTCGTCGTAGAGGTAGATGAGTTTGCCGAGTTTGAGATGGCCTGCGAGCGAGGCGGCTTCCGAAGCGACGCCCTCCATCAAGTCGCCGTCGGAGACGATTGAATAGATGTAATGGTCTATGACGGGGAAGCCTTCGCGGTTGAACTTCGCCGCGAGGTGCGCCGCGCCCATCGCCATGCCGACGCCGTTGGCGAACCCCTGGCCGAGCGGCCCCGTCGTGATCTCGACGCCGGGCGTGATGCCGTATTCGGGATGGCCGGGAGTTTTCGATCCCCACTGGCGAAAGTTTTTCAGTTCTTCGAGCGGCAGGTCGTAGCCCGTCAGGTGCAGGAGCGAATAGACGAGCATCGAGCCGTGACCGGCGGAGAGCAGGAAGCGGTCGCGGTTCTGCCACTTCGGGTTCTGCGGGTTGTGCCGGAGGAAACGCGTCCAGAGGACATAGGCCATCGGCGCGGCTCCGAGCGGAAGGCCGGGATGGCCGGACTCCGCGCGCTGCACCGCGTCGAGCGAGAGCGTGCGGATGGTGTTGATGCAAAGCTGGTCTAATTCCGTATCGGGCGACGTGGCGGATGATTGGGTTGACGCGCTCATCGAATGGTTTCCTCTGCCTTCCGGTTTTTAAGTATGAATGATTGCGGCTGTCTCGGTCTTCGTTGCCGACGCGACGGTCAGTTTCAAACGTCTAATCTTTCAGGATCAATTGGTACAGGCTCTCTTGACGCTCTGCGGCCGCGCGGTAAACCGCGTGAGCCTGCATGTCGGGCTGAAACGTGCGGCTCAGGCCGACGGGCGCGTCGGCGAGATGATCAATTGCGCCCAGAGATTCTAGCGCAAGCAGGGCTGCGCCGCGACTCGACGCTTCGCGCGCCGTCGAGAGATGCACGGGGCGCGCGAGCACGTCCGAGATGATCTGCGTCCAGAGAGGCGAAGCGGCGAGCGCGCCGCCGGATGCGCGTATCTCTGCGGCGGGCGCGAACGCGTCGAGCGAGCGCGCGATGTGTGCGAAGCGATAGGCGACCGCTTCAAGCGCGGCGCGCAAAATTTCGACGGGGCGCGTGTGCATCGTCAGCCCCGTGATCGCGCCGCTCGATTGCGGGTTCCAGTTGGTGCTGCGTTCGCCCGCCCAGAAGGGGAGCAGCGTGAGGCCGTGCGCACAGGGCGCGAGCGCAGAGAGTTCGCGTTCGATCTCGTCGTCGTTTGATTCGAGCGCGGCGAAGCGCAAACTCTCGCGCATCCAGTTGTAGAGCCAGCCGCCGTCGGAGAGCGCGCCGCCGACCGCCACGCGCCGCCGGTCGGCGCGATAGCACCACAGGCTGTCGGGCAAACTGGCGGGCGGCTCGCCCTCGTAGAGCACGCGCATCGCGCCGGAGGTTCCGACCATCAACGCGACGGAGTTTTTGTTCACGCAGCCCGCGCCGATGTTGTTGGCCGCGCCGTCGCCGACGGCGGCGAACCAGGGGCACTCGCGAAGTTGCGGCCAGCGCGCGGCATAGTGAGGCGCGAGACGGAAGGCTGCGCGCGTCGCCGTCTCGTCTGCGGGAACGAGCGGCGGCAGTTGATCGAGACGCAGGCCGAGCGCGTCTGTGAGTTCCGCGTCCCACGCGCAACGTCTTTGATCAAACAATCCGGTGGCCGAAGCCTGCGAGACGCTCGCGGCCTCTGCCCCGCAGAAGCGCAGCGCGAGAAACTCGCCGAAGGAGAGCCAGCGCGCGCACTCGCGCCAAGCGTCCGGTCGCTCTCGGCGCAGCCACAGCAGCTTGGCAGGCCAGTAGCTCGCGTGAAAACGGCAGCCCGTCCGCGCATGCACGGCGCGTTCGTCGAAACGACGGCGCAAGTCTGCGACTTCGCGCGCGGCGCGCGTGTCAGCCCACCCGTAGAGCGGCGTGAGCGCGCGTCCCTCCGCGTCAACGCCGACGAGGCTGTGCCAGAAGCACGAGACGGCCAACGCCTCGACGCGCAAGTTCAAAGCAGCGACGCGCGCGTGCGTTTCGTCAACGACGCGTGCGAGTTGTTCGAGCAATTGATCTGCGTCCGTCTCTGCGCCGCCCTCGCGTGTCGTCTCGAAACTCCATTCGACGCGCGCCCGCGTCGCTTCAACTTCGCGCGCTTCCGCATCGAACAGCGCCGCGCGCCCGCTCGACGTGCCGATGTCGAGCGCGACGACGTAGGGCGCGCGGGCTGACGCTGGCTCGATCAGGCCGTCACTTGTCACGGTTCTTCAAAAAGTGTTCGACGACGAAGATGATGTCCTCGCCGAAGTAGTGGTTGACGGTTTGCAGGGCGCGGATGGTTTCGCGCCGGTTGACGTTGTGTTTGATCTCGGTTTCGGCGACGAAGTTGAAGACGCAATCACGCAGGAGTTCGAGTTCGCGCAGGAGATCGACGAGCGAGTAGCCTTCGGTCGAGCGCATGTAGCCGTGCTGGCTGGCGGCGCGGACGGCGGCGAAGTCGGGTACGTCGTCCTGTGCAAGGAGCGTGCACAGTTCTTCGAGCATCTGCGGGACGTGATCGACGATCTGCGAGGTCGTCAGGTGGTCGTCCGAACGCATGAGCGGATCGCTTTTCACGCGGCGCACCCATTCGAGCGTGATGTCGTCTATGTTCTCTTGAAAAGCCTCGCACAGCGCGCTTGCCTGGTCGGCCATAAAATCTCCCGTCGAACCGAAAGCCCCTCCGATCCTTGCGGGTCGAAGGGGCTTTTGAAGAGTTGCTATCGCAAGTCGCTCGTCTCCGCGTTTACTCGGCACGGACGGCGCTCGCGGCGTTGACGCGCCCGCCGCTTGAGACTTTGCCGTCGAGCGCCGGCAGTTTGTCAACCGTGTCGAGCAGGCGGCGGCGCAAGTCCGTCACCGAGAGGTCTGGATTGACGGAGAGGATGAGCGCGGCGACGCCTGAGACGACGGGCGTGGCCATCGAAGTGCCCGAATGCTCCTCGTACTGGTTGGCAGGCCACGTGCTCATGATCTCCGCACCGGGCGCGCCGATGTGGACGGTCTTCGCGCCATAGTTCGAGAAGCGCGCGAGCGCGTCCTGTCGCGTGAGCGCGGCGACGCTCAGGACGTTCGGCAGATCATAGTTCGAAGGGTAGTGCGGGCGCGTGTCGTTGTTCGTTGAAGAGTTGCCCGCCGCCGCGACGAAAAGGATGCCCTCGTCGCCCGCGCGTTTGATGGCATCGCCGAGCGCACGCGAGCGAGCGGTCGAACCCCAACTCGCGCTGATGATGCGGACGTTGACGCCCGCCTTTTTGCGCGCGACGACGTAGTTGATGCACTCGATGGCGTCTTTGGTCGTGCCGCTGCCGTTCCGGCTAAGGAACTTCAAGGGCATGATCTCGACGCGCCAGTTGACGCCCGCAATGCCGTCGTTGTTGTCGCCTTCCGCGCCGATGATTCCGGCGCAGTGCGTGCCGTGCCCGTTGTCGTCCATCGGGTCGCCGTCGTTGTCGGCGGCGTCGAAGCCGTGCCGGTCGTCAAACGCGCCGAGGTCTAAGTCTTCGTAAGGGGCAAGCCCTGCGGGGCGCGTCCAGATGTTGTTGTGCAAATCCTGGTGCGTGTAATCCACGCCCGTGTCTATGACGGCGACGACGATCTTGCGTGTGCCCTTCGTCTTCGCCCACGCGCGCGTGGCGCACACGTCCGCGCCCGTCTTGCCCGCCTTCTGCCCGGTGTTCTGGAGCGACCATTGCTCGTTGAACAGCGGGTCGTTCGGGTGCAGTCCTTCGCCGGGGTGGCGCACGACGGGCGGGTCGTCTTCGTCATCGTCGCCGCCGCCGCCGCGCGCAGCCATGTCGAACACGCCTTCGGTCTCCGCCGGATCGAGTTCGATACGGAAGTTCGGCTCGGCGTATTCGACTTCGGGCAGATGGCGGTATTCAGCCGCGACCGTTTCGGGCGAAAGACCGTCCTCGTCGGCGATGACGGCTTCGTTGTTGATGAACTCGAAGCGATCCAGCAGGCGGTCGTTGAGTCCTTCGGTGATGCGGTTAATCCGCTCGCGCGACGTGCCGGGGCGGAAGCGCACGATCACTTCCGCGTCTTCTTCGTCCCCGCCGTCGAAGTAGCCCCTCTCGCCTTCGCCATGAATCGAGTCGTGAGGCACGACCGCGACATGACGACGCTCGAACCTGTCGTGCCTGCTCTCCATGCGACGCATCTGCCCGACGAAGGCCGCGAGGATAATGATCGCCGCCGCCAACGCCAGATGTCCGTAAAAATTCTGCCGGTTCATTGCCTTACCTCATTGCTTGTTGCTGCTGCTATTAGCGAAAAACTTCGGGTCTGCGATTCAGACGCTGTAGTTCGCGCCTTTGAAGTTAAAGAGCCGCAGGCGATTCCGGTTAGCGCGGTATTCGTAAACGTCGCCGCTTGCTTTGAGGCGGATACGCCATCCCGGCGTGATCATCTGCGCGCTCATCTCACCCGCCGTCCCAGCGCCAAACGACGCATCCGGAAACTCCGCATCCTCAACCGAATCTTCTTTAATCTCATCTTCCGCCACGCCGAGCCGCCCGGCGAGATCAATTCTCGCCCTTTTCACGGCGTCCTCCTTACTCATAGCCATACGCTCGACGCTCCTTCAAGGTTTCCCGGCGGCGGTGGAAGTCAGACCGTCACGGGAGATACCTATCGTTCTTCCCGCGCTCGCTTTCCTGCGCTTCATATTCTGCGCTTAGTCGGGCACGTTCGTCAAAAAATTTACGAGCGCATCCGAATAGTTGGATTTATCCACGACGCACGCGAAGATGAAGGACGCACAAAAGGCGCAACGAAATTTCGCGGCGTTCCGCGCGGTTAAACCTGCCTCGCGCCTGTCGCGCGGCGCGATGAAAGCGACGAAAAATCTTTCGCTCACACCAGATCGCCGCAGAGGTGTTGCAGCAGCCCCGCGATGACGATGGCCGCCGTCTCCGCGCGCAGGACGCGCCCGCCGAAGGTGATGGCGAGCCATCCGGCGGCAGACGCGCGCGCGATTTCTGCGTCGTCCCAACCGCCCTCCGGGCCGACGAGGGCGATCAACTTCGCGGGTCGCGTCCGCTCGCGCCATTCGCACGCCGCATCCGCCAGCCCGCGCCCGCCGCGCTCCGTAAAAAACAGTCTTTGCACGGCGACCGCCGACGCTGCCGACGCTACACCAGCGCCCGCCCCTTCTTCGACCAGCGACGCGAAGGCGACGGGCGCGAGAATTTCCGGCAGACGCGCACGCCCCGATTGCTTGGCGGCCTCAAGTGCGATTCTGCGCCAGCGCGCCACGCGATCCGGAGACGCCTCGCGCCCTTCGCGCAAACGCACGTCAGCGCGCGCCGTCACGACCGGCACGATGCGCCACACGCCCAACTCCGTCGCCTTCTGCACCACCAGATCAAACTTCTCGCCCTTCAACAACGCGACCGCGAGCGTCAGATCAAGCGGCGACTCCGCGCGCTCCGGCTCGACCTGCCCGCGCACTTCGAGCGTCGCCGTCTCGGCACGCCCGCGACTGCTGCTGCCGCCGCCGTCGCCGCTCTCGCCTGCGTTGACGACGCACAGGTATTCACGTCCCGCGCCGTCGAAGACGAAAGCCTCGTCGCCCGCCTTGAGCCTGAGCACGTTTCGCAGGTGCAGCGTCTCCTCGCGCGCGAGCACAACGGTCGCGCCGTCGGGCGCGAACTGCTCAGGTGGAGCATAGAAACGGCGACGAGTCATATAAAAATGATGAACGGGAGACAGTCCGTGGTCAGTAGTCAGTTGTCCGTTGCACGTGGCAATCACATAAGTTGCTAAAGATTAAAGTGACAACCTGCCCCAGACAAAAACAACGGACAACTGACTACTG
>DASQDV010000276.1:0-2339 GCA_035633995.1 Pyrinomonadaceae bacterium
CTCGCCGTGCGGGCGCGGGATGACATGCACGCTGATGAGTTCGCCGACGCGACGCGCGGCGGCTGCGCCTGCGTCCGTCGCCGCCTTGACCGCGCCCACGTCGCCGCGCACGAAGATCGTCACGTAGCCCGCGCCGATGTACTCCTTACCTAAGAGTTGGACGTTGGCGGCCTTGACCATCGCGTCGGCCGCTTCGACCGCGCCGACAAAACCTTTCGTCTCGACCATTCCAAGTGCTTCGAGAGGCATAAGTCGTCTCCTCGCTGTGCTGTGATTGTAGAAATTAAAAACGATTTTAGTTTGGCTGCCCGAACGCGTCAACGTAGCACCCTGCGCGGCAAGAATCAAGGCACGCGCCCGCGTGCCCGGAAAAACTTGAGTTTGACACGCTCGCGCAACGCAAGTTATATTCGCGCCAAAAGTTGCGGCTGTGCGCGCCTGCGGAGGGCGCGAGGCCGTCGAAACCAGAGGCGCGCGCGGCCATTTAACTCAAAGCGACCGTTGAGCTAGCAAGAACAAGCGATCCAAGTGAACCCCAAGACGCCCGACCAGAACTCTGAAGAACACGCGAGAGCTGGCGGTGCTGAGTCGTCTCTCGGCGCGCGCTTGCGCGCGGCGCGCGAGGCGCGCGGCGTCTCCCTGCGCGAACTCTCCGACCAGACGCGCATCGCGCGCCGCTACCTCGAAGCCATCGAACAGGACGACTACAAGGAACTCCCCGGCGGCATCTTCAACCGCTCCTTTATCAAAGCCTACGCCAAGGCCGTCGGCTTCAACGAGGCGGAAGCCGTCAGCGCCTACACAGAGGTGGCACGCGCGCACGGCGAAGAACCCGACGAACTCCCGACCTCGCGCCAGTCTTCGCGCATCTACATGGACGGCGACACGGCGCGCTCGCCCATCATCACGGGCATCCTGAGCCTCGTCATCCTCGCCATCATCTCGCTCGGCATCTACGCCGGACTCCACTACTACCAGCGCCGCAACAGTTCAGCCGGCACGGACTCCTCTGCGCAGCCAACGCAAACAGGTACGCCCGCTGCCGCCACCGATTCGGGCGCAAACAACCAGACGCCCGCCGCGCCCGCCCCGGCTGCTCCGGCGGCGAACGGCTTGAGCGTCCAGATCAAGGCGAAGGGCGAAGACGTTTGGCTGCGCACGCGCGTCGATGCCGAATCGAACAGCGACGGGATTCTCGCGGCGGATCAGGTGAGAGACTTCAATCCGTCGGAGCGCCTGAGCGTGCAATTCTCGAAGAGCAAGGCGACGGCCATCGAAGTGATGATCAACGGACGCCCCGCGAACGTCCCGACGGACGCGAAAGGCAAGCCGCTCGTCGAACTCGTGATTACGAAGGACGGTTACGAACAACTGCTG
This sequence comes from Pyrinomonadaceae bacterium, assembly GCA_035633995.1. Lineage (GTDB taxonomy): Bacteria > Acidobacteriota > Blastocatellia > Pyrinomonadales > Pyrinomonadaceae > JAIVJZ01. The sequence continues at coordinate 1,378 of DASQDV010000276.1, forward strand.
CAAAGACCCTGACGCTCGCCCGCCGGGCGCGCCGCGCGAACCTCGCGCCGCCCGCTCGACTCTCGCCTTGCGCCCGCCTGTGCGCTTTGCTACGCTCGCCTTTAGTCCAAACTTCATCGTTCAATTTTTCATTCCCAAGAGCGAGCCATCGCGCTCCGTTCGAGTTTTTGGAAGGGAGTTTTTCAATCCATTATGATCACACACGATCTTACCGAAGGCTTGACCTTCGACGACGTTCTCCTCGTTCCCGGTCGCTCCGACGTTTTGCCGAACGAGACCGACACCTCGACGCGCTTCACACGCGGCATCAGCCTTCGCATCCCGCTCTGCGCGGCGGCGATGGACACCGTCACCGAAGCCGCGCTCGCCATCGCCATCGCGCAGCAGGGCGGCATCGGCGTCGTCCACAAAAATCTGCCCATCGAACGGCAGGCCGAAGAAGTTGACAAGGTGAAACGCTCCGAGTCGGGGATGATTGTTGACCCCGTGACGATTCCCTACGACCGCCCGGTCTCCGAAGCGCTCGCCGTGATGGAACGCTACAAGATTTCGGGCGTGCCGGTCGTGGACGGCGACGGCCACCTCGTCGGCATCATCACCAACCGCGACCTGCGTTTCGAGACGCGTTTCGACATCCCCGTCAGCGAAGTGATGACAAAGCAACCGAACCTCGTCACCGTCCCGGTCGGCACCACTTTGGAGCAGGCCAAGTCTGTCCTGCAAAAGCACCGCATCGAAAAGCTGCTCGTCATCGACGGCGACAAGCGCCTCAAAGGACTCATCACCGTCAAGGACATCCAGAAGGCGATCAAATACCCGTCCGCCGCGAAAGACGATCTCGGGCGCTTGCGCGTGGCCGCCGCCATCGGCGCGACCGGCGACTTCAAAGAACGCGCCGACGCGCTCGTCGCCGCGCGCGTTGACTGTCTCGTCGTGGACACCGCGCACGGCCATTCGACGCG
>DASQDV010000277.1:0-2008 GCA_035633995.1 Pyrinomonadaceae bacterium
TCTGGCCGATGCGCGCCGCGTCCGTCTCGTAATTCTGCAAACGGTAGAACTGCCCCGGATGAAACTTGCGCGCCTGCATCGGCGCGCGCACCACCACATCAACAATCGTCGGCGTCAAACGTTCGACCCTGACCACGCGCGCGATAAGTTCGTCGTCCAACTTCCCCGTGAGCCGCTCGAACTGCGACTCACGTTCAACTCCGCTCTCAAATGCCGACTCGCCGACGCGCTCTGCCGCGTTCTCACCCGCTCCGATCTCATTTTCGACAGCGGCGATCTCATCCGCGAACAGCGCGCACACTTCCTCGTAACCGAACTTCGCCGAGGCCATCGCCTTGACGACGTTTCCGGCGTAGACCGGATGATTGTCGCCGTAGTAGGAGATGAAGCGCCCGTCGTTTTCATAAGAAGTGAAGAAGCCGCGCTCGCCCTTCGCCGCCTCGACGAGGCGAAATCGTCCGTCGCCCGCGCGCTCAATTTTATGCGGCGCGAAGAACTCGCCCCATTCGTCAAGTTTGAACGTCGCGGGTCGCTCGCGCTCGTAGATCGTGTTCGGACTCGTCCCCGCCGCCACGCAGACGGTGCGCGCCGGAAGCCTGACGAGTTCGCCCGAAGCCTCCCACCTGCGCGTCCCGGCGTCCCTTCGCTGGCGTTCAAACACCAAGCCCGCGACCGCGCCGTGCTCGTCCGCCACTGCCTCGACCGGACTCATGTTCTCGACGTAACTGATGCCCTCTTCGAGCGACTTGACCACCTCTTCGTGGTTGAGCCGGTAGGCGGGCGAATCCTGCAAGCGTTTGCGATAGACGATTGAGACGCCGCCCCACGCGCGCACGAGCGGCACGAAATCCGGCGCTTCATGAGCCGCCGCCGCGCGCACGCGTTCTGCCCTGACGGCACGCCCGTGCGCGAGAAATTCTTCATAGACGCCGCGTTCCTCCGCATCGAATCGCGCGAGAATCTCCTCTTCGCCGCCCGCCGCCGCGCTCAACTCTTCGTGCCGCGCCAGAATCTTTTCGACCTGCACCGGGTAGTAGGCGAACAACTCCGTCGCCGTGTCTATCGCGGTCAGTCCGCCGCCGATCACAATCGCCGGAAGCCGCACTTGCAGGTTAGCGAGCGCGTCCGCTTTGAACGCGCCGGTCAGTTGCAACGCCATCAAAAAATCGGACGCCTTGCGGATGCCGCGCATGAGGTTATTCTTCATCGAAACGATGGTCGGGCGACCCGCGCCCGTCGCAATCGCGATGTGGTCGAACCCCAGTTGCCACGCGTCTTCGATCTCAATCGTCCCGCCGAAGCGCACGCCGCCATAGAAGCGAAAGCCCGCGCGCCGCGCGAGCGCGAGGTGAATCATCGTCAGGAAATTCTTGTCCCAGCGCACCGTGATGCCATACTCCGAGACGCCGCCGAAGCCTGCGAGCACGCGCTCGTCGAGCGCCGATTCGATCTCCCCGATGTCGCGCACGGCGCGCGGCACGCGTCGCCCGCCGTCGCCCGTCAACTCCGTGTTCAGAGGCTCGATCTTCAAGCCGTCAATGCCGACGACGCCGAAGCCTTCGTTGAGGAGATAGTGCGCGAGCGTGTAGCCTGCGGGGCCGAGGCCGACGACGAGTATGTTCCGCCCGTTGTAGGAAAGCGCGTGCGGGCGCTTGGCGTTCAAAGGATTCCAGCGCGTCAGGAGCGAGTAGATTTCAAAGCCGTAGGGCAGTTGCAAAACGTCCGTCAGCACGCCCGTCTCGGCCTGCGGGATGTTGACCGGCTCCTGCTTCTGGAAGATGCAGGACTTCATGCAGTCGTTGCAGATGCGATGCCCCGTGCCCGGGCACATCGGGTTGTCAATCATCACGATGGCGAGCGCACCGATAGAGTCGCCGTCGCGTTGCAGGACGTGCATCTCGGAAATCTTCTCGTCGAGCGGGCAGCCTTCGAGCGTGATGCCGAGCGGGTTGCGCTTGAGCGAACCGTCGCGCTCGCGCAAGCCCTTCGAGCAGGAGTCCTTGTCGCG
>DASQDV010000278.1:0-3342 GCA_035633995.1 Pyrinomonadaceae bacterium
CGGCGTGCTCGGCTTCATCACGGGCGGCGACAAGATGGTGATTCGCGGCGGCTATGCCGTGACGCACGATTATGCCTTCACCAACATCGCCTCCAACATCGCGAGCGCCTTCCCGTTCCTCGCCGCCGTCGATCTGGCGACCACTCCGCAGGAGGGCGGCCCCGGCGTCGCCAACGCCTTCACGACGCTGCCGACCATTCAGGGCGCGACGGGTCTGAACCCGAACCGTCTGGTGCGCACCATCGTCGCCGAAGACTTCCGCTCGCCCTACTACCAGCAGTTCAGCCTTGAGACGCAGCGCGAGATCACACGCGACCTCGTCATGCGCATCGGCTACGTCGGCACGAAGGGCACGGCTCTGTTCCAGTCCATTGACGGCAACCCGCGCCGCCTGAACACCACCACCTGCGCCGAGGCCGACGCCGACACTTGCCGCGTCAATTCGATTCAGGGCGCGATTCGCCTGCGCGCCAACGCGGCCTCTTCGATCTACCACTCGATGCAGCTCAGCCTTGAGAAGCGACTCAGTCGCGGTTTCAGCGCGGGCGCACACTACACCTGGAGTTCGTTCATCGACACGGCATCGGAAATCTTCAACCCTTCGGGCGCGGAAGTCGCCGTCTCGCAAGACTCCTTCAACCGCAGCATCGAGCGAGCGCGTTCGAGCTTCGACCGACCGCACCGCTTCTCCGGCAACTTCGTCTACGAGTTGCCCTTCTACCGCGACCAGCAAGGCGTCGCCGGACACGTTCTCGGCGGCTGGCAGGTCAACTCGTTCTTCACCTTCCAGAGCGGTTCGCCCTTCACCGTCTTGCAGGGAACCGACCCGGCGGGCGCGCTCGCAGGCATCTCCGGCCTTGTCGGCAACTCGATCCGCCCGAACCTGAACACGACGCTCCCGCTCGGCCAGATGTCCATCGAGGAGATACGCGTGGCGGCGGGCAATACTACTTGCAGACCCAACGCGGCGGGCGTGCCGCAGGCCGCGGGCGCGGCCTGTTTCTTTACGCCCGTCACGGCGGCGCAGCGCGTCGGCGACGCCGGGCGCAACATCCTGCGCACGGACGGCATCAACCGCGTGGACTTCGGCATCCTGAAGAACACGCGCATCACCGAAACCCAGCGCATCCAGCTTCGCGCAGACTTCTTCAACGTCTCGAACACGCGCGACTTCGGCGTCCCCGAAGGGCGCATCAACAACGCGAACTTCCTCAACCAGTGGGGCACGAACGGCGGCAACCGCCGCGTTATCGTCGGCCTCCGCTACGTCTTTTAATTCGCCGCCCGGCGGCGCGCGTGCGCGTCTCCTTCGTGGTGACGAACACGCGCGCCACCCGGCGCGGACTTCCGAGGGGCTGGCGAAGCATTAACTTCGCCAGCCCCGTTCGCCTTGCACCCGCACGCGCGGCGGCGCATCGGCTTTCTTTTCACGTCCCGGCAGGAGTATCCTTGCAACCAGCACGCAACCGATTTCCGACACGTCTTCTCACAGCTTGCGGGAGGGAGAGATGAAACCTCTACTGGCTCTGGCGCTTCTATTCGTTATTACAGCGGCGGCGGGCGCACAGGCGCAAACGCTCGCGGGCGACCCGCCCGATCTGCAAATCGTCAAGTTTAGCTGGTCGAAGGAGCGGCTCGGCTGGGAGCGCGATCCGTTCAGCGGCCCCGTTGAAAGTTTCGATCAAATGCGCGTGCGCACGCGGAACGAGAAGCGCATCAGCGATGCGAAGGCGGGCGGCAGTTCGATTGAGGTAGACCGCGTGACCCGCGAGGCCAAAGCCGATTCGGCCAACATGGAAGAGATTCGCCGCCAGCAGCAAGCTGCGCCGCCGCGCTACGGCTTCATGTATAAAGTCTCGTTCAGGAACAACGGCGCACAGGCCATCAAGTCGCTCGACTGGGATCATGTCTTCTTCGACCCGGCGACGAAAACCGAAACCGCGCGCCACCAGTTCACAGGCGACGAGAAGATCAGCCCCGGCAAACAGAAAGAGTTCACGGTCTTCAGTCCCCGCCCGCCCTCTCACACCGTCAGCGTGCAGAAACTCGACAAGCACGAACGCGAACGCCTCGGCGAGATCATCGTCGTCATGCGTATCCAATACGCGGACGGCTCCGTCTGGCAGCGACGGTGAAAGCGTCCCCGTCGCGCGGTGCGTGTGAACCTGCTGCCTCCCGCGCGGGAACAAAAGCACACGGCGCGCGTCTAACTTCTACGCCCGATGATTCACAGCAGCAGCAGTAGCGGCAGCGGCGTCACGTTTCGGACGCGTCGCCGGCCGGGCGTGGAGGTGTGTGGATGGGTTTGCCGTGCAAGACGAAAATCGAGAAGGCGTGGCTCATCACGAGCCTGATAACTCTGTTCCTGCACCGGATGCTGGAAGCCTCGTTTCCCGCCTATGATTCTCCGGACACCATGGTGCGGTTGTGGCTCGAAGTGGCGATGGTCGTTCTCTCCTTCCCGCTCGGCGGCTTCACGATGTTCGTTATTAGTGATGCCACCCTCTGGTGCGACGGGTGTGGGAATTTGGAATGGCTGCTCGATTGGTCAACGCTGCTCCTCGCCGGTTATCTTCAATGGTTCTGGCTGCTGCCTGAAATTTTGCGCAACAGGAATCTGACTTTCCTCAATCTACGGCAACCGGTAGAAGCTGCTTTGCCGGACACATCTTCTGCGCCAACTCAAAAAGTTTTGCCGGTCGCGGCTGCTGGAACGGCGTCGGAGAGTTTCACCCGCCCGCTCGCAGAATTTGACGAGGCCGGTCTCACCGCGCTCGACAGAGTTTTGCAGACGCAAAGTGCGCAACGCGTGCCGTCGCCGCGCCCTCCGGCGCCCCGCGCCGAATTGATCTTCCCGGAAGCGCAATAATCGGGGTTGAAAACTCTTCGGCTCTGCTGCCTCGCCCGCGCTTTGACGGCGCGCACGCGTCGGCGGCCATTCCGCTTGACCTTCGTGTGCGTGAGGTGATAGGTTGTTTGTCCGCGCTGCGCATAACTTAAAAGACTGGTGAGTGAACAGCAGCACGCGGCGCGAGCGAGTCGCAGGACGTGTCCGGCGGCGTGATCTTTGCAGGTAGAATAATTGTATCGCTATTCAACACGGCGCGCGTTCCGCTGCAACGGCGAACGCGCGCCGGAGTTGACCGTCGCAGGTGTGACCCGCGTGCTCTCTCTCAGGAGTGCGTGGGCGACAAGGGAAGCCGGGTGTAAAGCCCGCACGGTTCCCGCCACTGTGTACCGGCGATTGTGTCGCACGCCAAAAGTGAAAGGTCACTCGTCTCAGTCGAGGCGGGGAAGGCCGCGCGAGCGACGCGTCTGAGCCGGGAGTCAGGAAACCTTGCC
>DASQDV010000279.1:0-3875 GCA_035633995.1 Pyrinomonadaceae bacterium
CTACGGCAAAGCCTCCTGGCGCGTCCTTTCGCAGCGGAACGTCGCGATGGGCATCATGTCGGCGCTCGTCTTGATGTTGACGGTCGGCGTGCTCGGCGCGCTGCTGTTCCGTTTGCAGGACAAGCACGTGGCCTCGCTCGACGCGGTGCGCGAAGACCTAGAGTTTCAGGGAATCGTGACGGACATTCCCGAAGAACAGAAGAAGCCGGACGAAGGCACTGCCGGGACGGCCAAAGGCAAGGGCGGCGGGTCGAAGCCCAAACAGGACAAACCGGGCGGCGGCGGCGGCGGCGGACGACAGGAGCAGAAGCCCGCGTCGTTCGGCAAACTCCCTCCGGCCTCGCTCGACATTCCGCAGGTACGCGCCCCCGATCCGCGCCCGCCCACGATCAAGAATCCGAACTTGCCGGTTCCGGCCAGCATCGTCGCCGACCCGGTGCTCTTTCCGCCCGACAACCGGCAGATCGCTTACGGCGATCCGAAGTCCAAGTCAACCGAGACGAGTTCCGGCCCCGGTTCGGGTAACGGCATCGGCACGGGCACGGGCGGCGGCGTCGGTTCGGGCGAAGGCGGCGGCGTCGGCCCCGGACGCGGCGGCAACACGGGCGGCGGCGACCGGCACGACGGCGGCGGCGGCCCCGGCGGCGGTGGCGGCGGCACTGATTACAGCCGTACCTTCAACCCGCGCGAAGTGACGCGCAAGGCGAACATCACCAGCAAGCCCGAACCGCTCTACACCGAAGAGGCGCGCAAGAATCAGATCACCGGCACCGTCCGCCTGCGTCTCATTCTCGGCGCATCCGGCTCGGTCTCCGGCATCACGCCGCTGACGCGCCTGCCCGACGGGTTAACGGAGAAGGCGATTGAGGCCGCGCGCAGAATAGCTTTCACGCCTGCGGAGAAGGACGGGCGCAAGGTCTCGCAGTACGTGACCATCGAATACAACTTCAACATCTACTAAAGCTGTTCCCTTAGCAAAGCTAAAGCGGCGTCTCACAATTTAGTGAGACGCCGCTTTTGTTCGATAGGGCTTGATGTTTCGCCGCTCTGGTCAAAAGACAAACGGGAACTCAGCCAGCGCACTTTTCGGCGACGCGGCGGATGCGGCTGACGCCTTCCTTGAGGCGTTCGAGCGAGGTTGCGTAAGAGATGCGTATGTAGCCGTCAGCCCCGAAGCCCGCGCCGTCCGTCACGACCGTCTGCTCGTCGTTGAGCAACTTGTCGGCAAACTCTGCGGAAGTCTTAACTTTCCCTGTCAAACAACCGCGCACGTCCGGGAAGGCGTAGAACGCGCCTTCCGCAGCAGCGCAGCGGAAACCCGGAATCTCGCCCAGAGCCTTGATGAGCCACTCGCGCCGCGCGCCGTACTCCGCGAGCATCGCGCCCACGCAATCCTGTGAACTGTTGAACGCCTCAGTCGCCGCGTGTTGCGCGATGGAGTTCGGGTTGCTCGTCGAATGACCCTGCACGAGCAGCATCGCCTTCGTCCATTCGCGCGGCGCGAGCGCGTAGCCGATGCGCCAGCCCGTCATCGCGTAAGTTTTGGAGAACGACCCGGCGATGCACAGGCGCGCGCGCAACTCCGGCGCGAGGCTCGACGCGCTGAAGACTTCAGCCGGAGCGTAGACGAAGCGCAAATAGCACTCGTCCGAGATGGCGTAGATGCCGTGCTCGGCGACCACTTCCATGATCATGCGAAACTCTGCGGGCGCGATGACACGCCCGGAAGGGTTCGAGGGCGAGTTGATGACGATGAGCTTCGTGCGCGGCGTGACGGCGCGGCGCACCTGTTCGGCGGTCAGTTGAAAGCCGGTCTCTTCCGTGTCGATGAAGACGGGTGTTGCGCCCGCGAACTTCGCAATCTCAGGGAAAGTCACCCAGTAAGGTTTTGCGATCAGGACTTCGTCGCCCGCATCTGCAAGCGTCACGATGGCGTTGAAAAGCGCCTGCTTGCCCCCGGCGGTCGCCATCACTTCCGACACGTCGTAGCGCGCGCCGAACTCGCGCTCGTAATAGTTGACGACCGCTTCTTGCAGGGCGCGCGTGCCGCCCGTCGCCGTGTACTTGGTTTGCCCCTCGCGCATGGCGTCGGCGGCGGCGCGTTTGATGTGTTCGGGCGTGCCGAAGTCGGGTTCGCCCGCGCCGAGATCAACCACGTCCACGCCAGCCGCGCGCATCGCCAGAGCCTTCTGCATCGCGGCGAGCGTCGAAGACGCCTGCATCTCCGCGAGCCGTGCGGAGCGCGGGAAACTTTCGAGTGCGGGTTTCGTCATCCTTTCTTCGCGCCGCCCTTCTTCGCGCCGCCTTTTCGCGCGCGGGTCTTGGTGGCCTTCTTCGCAGAGGCCGACCTCGCGGCGGCCGGGCGCGACGCCGAAGCCTTGCCGCCCTTCTTGCCGCCCTTCTTCATCGGAGCTTTGTTTTCACTCTTGCCCCGACCCGAACCGCTCTTCTTGCCGCCGCCGGAAACTTTGTTAACGGTCGCCCACGCGCGCCGCTCCGCTTCTTCTTCCGACAGGCCACGCTGCTCGTAGCCTTCCTCGATGTGCTCGGCCTGCCGCTTCTGCTTATCTGTGTATGCGCTCTTGTCGCCTCTCGGCATCTTGCAGCCCTCTCTTGAAAGTTATGGATGCAAAAACTCTTTCGTGGATTTCGTTTCGCGCCGTTTGTGCTGGAACGCTCGCCAGTATAACACCGAACGGGCGCGTTCGTTTCCGTGAAATCAACTCTTGTCGAACTTCTTCTGCATACGCGCTTCGACCGACGCGGGCACGAGTCCCTTGATCGTCCCGCCGAGTTGATAGACCTCTTTGACGAGACGCGAACTGACGTAAGAATAAGCCTCGGCGGGCATCATAAAGACCGTCTCGATGCGCGGCTCAAGCCGGCGGTTCATCAAAGCCATCTGCAACTCGTACTCGTAATCGGAGAAGGCGCGGATGCCGCGCACCACCGCGTCGGCTTCGCGCTCGACGGCGTATTGCATCAACAGCCCCTGAAAATTATCCACCACCAGGCGGCACGACCCGCTCTTGATCTCCGCCAGCACCTCAGCCAGCATCTCGCTCCGCTCGTCGAGCGTAAACAGCGGGCGCTTCTCCGGGTTGACCACGACGGCGATGATGATCTCGTCGAAGAGTTTGCAGCCGCGCGCGATGATGTCCAGATGGCCGTTGGTCACTGGATCGAATGAACCGGGATAAATGGCTCGCCGCATAATGTAGTCTGTTCGGTGAATCTAGAAGGCGCGAGCAAAGTTAGCATAAAAGAAGCATCTGGAAAAGATTGCGTACGTTGTATTAAGATAGCCGCCATCTCCCCGCCTCGCTCTCTCTCCGCTTCGTATACGCAAATGCGAGCGCCGTCCCGCGCGGGATGGCCTGCCGGAATCCACGCACCGACTCGAACACTTAAGGAGAAGTTATGAAATATTTATTGACGCTCACGCTCTTAGCAGGTCTCGTTCTGAATGTTGCGGCCAGCCCCGTCGCTTCGGACAGGGGCGACGCGCGAGATGCACAGCGCGGCAGACTTCAACAGGTACATAAAATCTACGTCGGCGACATGGGCACCAACGACGAGGCCGAGCGTTTCCGCCTGCTCCTGGAAGAGGCGTTGACGAAAAGAGGCTTCACCGTCGTTTCGCGCGCCGAAGACTCGGACGCCGTCCTGACGGGCGCGCTCTCCGTGCGCGTGCTTGATCGGGCTACCGAAGCGCGCGTCTATGTCAGGTTGGAGACGCGCGGCGGCGAACGGCTGTGGGCAAAAGATTTCGGCCACAAGCGGCTGCGCGCGAACCCCTTCGACCGCACGGAGCCGACCAAGCGACGCGCCGGAGATGTCGCCAAAGGATTGCGCGAGGATTGGGAAGGCTCCGG
>DASQDV010000280.1:0-2979 GCA_035633995.1 Pyrinomonadaceae bacterium
AGTTGCGTCATCACCTGGTTGCTCAGGATTCTCAGGGCGGCGACCTGTTCGGGAGTTATTTCGCGCGGCGTGCGGTCGATCACGCAGAGCGTGCCGAGGTTGTAGCCTTCAATCGAGATGAGCGGCGAACCGGCGTAGAACCTGATGTAAGGATCGGAGGTGACCATCGGGTTGTCGCGGAAGCGTTCGTCGTCGAGCGCGTCGCGGACGACGAGCGGGCCGGGCTGCGTGATGGCGTGAGCGCAAAACGAGATGTCGCGCGAGGTCTCGGAGGGCGACAGCCCGACGCGCGATTTGAACCACTGGCGGTGTGCGTCAATCAAAGTGATGATCGCAATCGGCGTGTGGCACAGGTGCGCGGCGAGGCGCGTCAGATCGTCGAGCGACGATTCCGGGTCTGTGTCCAGTATCTCGAACTGGCGCAGGACTTCAAGCCTCGCGGACTCGTTTTCAGGCGTCGGCGGTTTCATGTCACCTTCAAATCGGGCGGATGGGATAACGCTAAACTATTAAACCAAACGCGAGAGGCGCGTCAATTACGGCGGGCGCGATTCCTCGCGACTTCTCGCGCGCACCTCCTGCATTCCACACAAGGACGCCGCAAACGCTGCCGCTCACGCCGAACCGCGACTCCTGATCAATTCTATTTCGCGCAGGATGGCGTCCGCACTTTCGTCGGGCGATTTCTCCGTCACGTCAACGGTGCGCGTGTTTTCGTGCTGTGGATTCAAGACCGTATGCTCGGCCATCTTCCGGCGCGCAAGTTCGGGGCTGATCTCTTTGAGTTGCGCTGCGCGTGCCGGGTCGGCCACGCGGCGGCACAACTCCTCCACGTCGCAGAGCAGGCGCACGGGGACAAGCAGTGCCGCGCGCGTGGCGGCGAGTTCTTGCAGGTCGAGGAACCCGCGATGGGCATTCGGATCGCTTTCGCGCATCTCAAGCGTGAAAATAAAACTGAGTCCCGGCGGCGAAATCTCGCGGATGGCCTCATAGACGAGTCGCCTGATGCTTGAAACTTTATTCCATACCGCAGAGGGGAGCGGCATCACGCCGTCGGCGTTGACGACCTTGAAGATGGGATTGTTGATGAGATGATTGTCAATGAGGCGCGCGCCCGTGCGTTCGGAGACCGCGCGCCCGATGGTGTACTTGCCCGTGCCCGCGAATCCGATGAGGATGATGAAGGTGTTGTCGAGCGTGGTCTTCAAAATCAGGAAAGCCTCCCGGCGTCTCTCTGGCGCTCTCGAAAGAGAAGAAAGAGCGGCAGCGCCAGAGAGACGCCGACCGCGAGATTGCAAACAACGTAGAGCCACAAATTTTTCATGCCGCGACGCCGCCCCTCCGAGAACACGAACAGCCACAGCACGACGGACGACACGATGACATCCAGACCGAAGAAGGCGGAGACGTGGTTCGCGAAAAGTTGTCGGAACAAGAGCGGCACGTCGAAACCGTTTGCCGCCAGAAACGGGATGAGTTGCGAAAGCGGCAGCACCGCGCCGAGAACAGCGGCAACCAGATAGAGCCATTGCATAGAAAGTTTCTCCACGGCAAGAAGTTCCGGCGAGGCGGCGGTTACGGGCAAGGCGGCTCGACTCTTCGTCCGCACAGCTTAGCAGATTCAACCCGCTTCAAGATCAGGAATTAAAACCTCTCCACCCGGCACCGCGCCCTTATTTCCTTGTCGCCACACAGAGGACGCGCTGCCCCTCGTGAGCGAAGGCCACACACTTCAATAAATTTCGCCGCATGAGGAATAGACCTATCACACCGCGTTTGTATAAAATCTACGGCATCCCTGAATCAAAGCGAAAAATAGAGTAAGGTGGATTGGTAAACATCAACCGAGGACGAAAAGATCAAAATGTTTCTACTTAATAGTAAGCGCCTGCTGGCAGTTGTCGCCGCCATGTTGCTCGCAGCGACCTGTTCGCCGGACGCAGTCTTACAGGCTCAGGACAAGCAGGACAAGAAAAAATCTCCGCCGTCGGGCACGCCCGTGCTGTGGCGCGAGCGGGGCGATATCTCCTCGCTCAACCTGCTTCTGGGGCCGGGCGGCGCGCGTATGCGCCCGAACCTCCGGCGGCTGACCTTCATCAAGGAAGAGAAGGGCGGCTGGTCGAAGAAGTATCGCGTGCGCGACGCTTCGGGGCGCGTGTGGGTGGCAAAGGTCGGCAAGGAGGCGCAATCGGAGACGGCTTCCACGCGCCTCCTGTGGGCTGCCGGTTACATGACGGAGATTACGTATCTTGCCCCGCGCGTGCGCATCCCCGGCAAGGGCGTCTTCCAGAATGTGAGGTTCGAGGCGCGTCCCGAAAACGTCGAGCGCGAGGGCGCATGGGGATGGGAGAAGAATCCTTTCATCGGCACGCGCGAGTTTCAGGGGTTGAAGGTGATGATGGTGCTCCTGAACAACTGGGACACGAAGGACGAGAATAACGTCCTGCTGGCCGTCAACGGCGAGCGCGGCACGGAGTTGCGCTACGCCATCAGCGACCTCGGCGCGACGCTCGGCGACACAGGCAAGTGGCCGCTGCTCTGGCGCTTCACGCGCAGCCGCAACGACCCCACAGGCTTTCGCGGCGACAAACTCATCGACGAGATCAAAGATGACGGGCGCGTGGACTTCGAGTTCTCCGGCAAGAAGCGCGGCATTTATAACGACATCACGGTGGACGAGGCGCGCTGGATCGGCCAACTGCTCGCGCGCCTGAGCGACCGCCAAATCGGCGACGCCTTCCGCGCCGCCAACTACACTCCGGCACAGGTGCGCACGCTCTCGCGCGCCGTGCGCGCACGCATCAACGAACTGGCGAGCCTGCGGCGCGGCGCAACCCCGCGAAAGGAGTCCGGGCGTTAAACTAAGGAAGATTTACAATAGCGATTCGCAGCCGGACGCAGCCGTACATAAAGACACACGCCGCCGCCGTAGGCGCAGAGAACGCGGAAGGGGCGCAAGAGAAGATCGTTAATCTTCTC
>DASQDV010000281.1:0-1575 GCA_035633995.1 Pyrinomonadaceae bacterium
ACGCCGCGCGTGCGGTCGCGCATCTGCGCGAGGAAGTTCAGGTGCGCGCTCATGGGCATCCCCGCCAGTTCGCCGCCGTAGGTCTCTTCTATAAATTTCTTCGTGGCCGCCGCGTCCGTCGTGTTGATGATCTTCACCAACTCTGCGACGCGACGCGTGGCCGGAGTGTCCGCCGTCGCGGCGGGCTGCGTTTGCTGCGCCAGAGCGACTGCGGACAGGCAGGCGCACAACAGTGCGGCGCGAGCGGTGGCATTTATGCTGGCCGAAAATTTTCTCATCTTTCAATTATCCTCTTTCGATTGTCCTCGTTTGTGTGGGGCGCGCTCGTCGCGCGTTTAACTCTCGCTTTCGACGGCGGGCGACGCGTACGCTGTCGCCCGTTCGGGCTTTAGCGTCTTCGCCGCCGTCGCGTGCCGGTAGCGTCTGTTTTTCGGAGCAGGCCGCTCAGGATGAGGTCTGCGATCTGCTCGGTCTTCTCTTTGATCTCTTCGCGCTCGCCGAGTTCGGTGGTGCTCAGGCTGTAGGGCAGGAGCGCGTTGGTGGCGTGGAGCAGGGCGAACGCCGTGGAGAGCGCGTCCGGCACGTTGAAGACGCGTGCGCGCGCGCCCTCGTCGAGCACCTCGGCGAAGACGCGCGCCTCCTCTTCGAAATAACGCGCGCGCCGCGCCAGCAACTTCGGGCGCAGCGCGGCCAGCAGGTCGTTCAAACTCTGCGTGTAATGCTGCACGCTGTCGAAGCGAAAGAGCACGCGCGTCACCAGCATCAGGCGCAGGCGAATCGCCACGTCGGCGTCCGTGCGCGCAATCGCCCACAGACGCTCCTTCAGACGCTCGACGATGCGGTCAACGTGCGACAGCGTGACCTCTTCCTTGCTCGCGAAGTGCAGGTAGATCGTGCCCTTGCCGATGCCGACTTCCTGCGCGATGTCGTCCATCGTCATCTTGCGGTAGCCGTAGCGCGCCAGCAGGTGATCGGCCGCGTCGAGAATCGCCTCGCGTACCTCTTCCCTCGTGATTGCGCTGACCATAGCTTTCTGACCCCTGACCGGAATTGCCTTTCAGTCATAATTACGACGAAGCGCCCGAGTAGTTCCAAACTTTTTCACGCAAGCGAGTGCCGGCGGAAAGGTTGGGGGCGGTTTTTGAATGAGCGTCGGGCGGGCGGTTCAGGTGGTGTAGAAGGTCGTGAAGAAGAGGATGAAGCGGTAAAGCTGGATGACGGCCATGATGCCGCCGACGAGCGCAACGCATTTAACGGTAGTCAAAATCTTTCCCTCCCCGTACACGCGGCGCGCCGCCAGCCATAAATAGACTCCGCAGAGGAAGAGCATCAACAGCGTCAAGACCGTGTCGTTTCTCAAGAGCGCGGGCATTCGCAGCCCGACCGCAAAGGTGCCGCGCGCCAAGGTCAGCAAGCTGAGGTGCAAAGCCGGGAGGAACAGCAGGAAGAAGGCGAAAAAGTGTGTGGAGAAAACCAGGTGCTCGACGTAGTAGCGGCGGTGGTGCTTGTGCCAGTACAAAACTTTCATGAGCAGCGCGAAGAGGGGCACCAAGACGATCACCAGCGTCTTCGCCT
>DASQDV010000282.1:0-4487 GCA_035633995.1 Pyrinomonadaceae bacterium
CCGCATCGCCAAGTACAACCAACTGCTGCGCATCGAAGAAGACCTCCGCACGGCGGCGCGCTTCCCCGGCATGGAGGCGTTTTATCAACTCGAACGAGACGCCGCGCCGCAGCCCGCCTCGAAGGGCAAGAACGCGAACGGCGGCGCGAAGAAGGCGCGCGCGGCGAGGAAATAGTCTGAACACAAATTCGGAGTTTTACTTTCGGGAGAATAGACAGTGACCGACAGACAAGGGCCGCTCGCGCTCATCGTCCTCGACGGCTTCGGCTACAGCCCCGCGCGCGAGGGCAACGCCGTCGCGCTCGCGCGGATGCCGTTCTACAACGAAATTCTGGAGAAGTACCCGCACACGCTCTTGCAGGCGTCGGGCGAATGCGTGGGCTTACCCTCCGGCGTGATGGGCAACTCCAACGTCGGCCACCTCTGCATGGGCGCGGGGCGCGTGCTGCGCACCGACATCGAACGCATCAACTACGAGATCAAGTCGGGCGAGTTTCGGCAAAACGCTGCGCTCAACCGCGCGATGGACAATGCGCTCACCAACAATCGCGCGCTGCATCTGATGGGCTTGCTCTCGGACGGACTTGTCCATTCATCGCAGGAGCACCTCTACGCGCTGTTGCGCATGGCGCACGACAAGGGCTTGCAACGCGTCTACGTCCACGCCTTTCTCGACGGGCGCGACACGCCGCCGATGTCGGCCTACGGCTACGTCGAAGCGTTGCAGGTCAGGTGCGCGGAGATCGGCTGCGGGCGCATCGCGTCAGTCTGCGGGCGCTACTACGCGATGGATCGCGACAAGCGCTGGGAGCGCACGGAGCGCGCCTACCGGATGCTCGTCCACGCCGAAGGCCAGCGCGTGATTGATCCCGTGGTGGCGATCAAGGAGTCTTACGAGCGCAGCGTGTCGGACGAGTTCGTCGAGCCGATGGTCGTCGCGCGCGCGCGCGACGAGGGCGAACCCGTCGCGACGATTCAGGACGGCGACTCGGTCGTCTTCTTCAACTTCCGCGCCGACCGCGCACGCCAGATCACGAGCGCGCTCACCCAAAAGGGCTTCGACTCGTTCGATGTCAGCGAGCGCCTGACGCTTGAATACGTCTGCTTCGCCGAGTACGACAAGACGTTCAACCTGCCCGTCGCCTTTCCGCCCACGCAGCCCTACAACATCCTCGCCGACGTGTTCGCCTCGATGGGCGTGCGCAACTACCGCATGGCCGAGACGGAGAAGTACGCGCACGTCACATACTTTTTCAACGGCGGCACGGAGCGCGAGTACCCGCACGAGCGCCGCCTGCTCGTTCCCTCGCCGAAGGTGGCGACCTACGATCTCGCGCCGGAGATGTCGGCCTTCAAACTCACGGACAAAATCCTGCGCGCCATCGAAGAGGGTGAAACCGACGCTTTCATCGTCAATTTCGCCAACCCCGACATGGTCGGCCACACCGGAAACCTTGAGAAGACCATCGAGGCCGTCGAGCACGTTGACACCTGTTTGGGCTGGATCATGAAGGCACTCGGCACGGCGCGCGGCCGCTTCCTCATCACCGCCGATCACGGCAACTGCGAACAGATGATCGACCCGACGACCGGACAGCCGCACACCGCACACACCACCAACCTCGTCCCCTTCCACCTCGTAGACGAAGCCGCGCGCGGACTCCGCCTGCGTGAAGGCGGCGCGCTCGAAGACGTGGCTCCCACCATGCTCGGCCTGCTCGGCCTGGAGAAGCCCGCCGAGATGACCGGACGCGACCTGCGCGAACTCTAACCGGAGAAGTGCAAAAGATATTTGAGTAATCGCGGAACGGAGATGAAGAAGGTTTTAGTGATCGGCTCGGGCGGAGCGGGCAAAAGCACATTTGCGCGGCGGCTCGGCGAACTCCTCCATCTCGAAGTCATACATCTCGACGCGCTCTACTGGAACGCGGGATGGGTCGAGACGCCGAAGGCCGCGTGGGCTGAGACGGTCGCAGAGTTGGTGGCGCGCGATTCGTGGATCATGGACGGCAACTATTCCGGCACGTTCGACATCCGGCTCAAGGCTTGTGACGCAGTTATCTTTCTGGACATGCCGCGCCACGTCTGCCTGTGGCGCGTGCTGAAACGTCGGCTGATGTATCGCAGACGGAGCAGGCCGGACATGGCCGCAGGGTGCGGCGAAAAACTGAATTGGGAATTTATCCTCTGGGTGTGGAATTATCCGAAGACCAGAAAGCCTAAAGTAATAGAATGGATGCGCGCGAACTCGGAGAGTAAAGAAGTGATCCGGCTGCGTTCGCCCGCAGAGGTCGAGCGGTATCTATCCGGCGTCGGCAAGGCACCGACTGTGATCGAGTGACAACGGGGTGGGCGACGGCGTGCGCGTAGGATGTCGAATGTGCCTTTTTTTGTTGACCGGGTGACGGGCGAGTCCTACAATCCCCCTCCGTAAGTCCCTCATTCTCACCGGAGGGAATGAGCACTGTTTCAACAGGTCAACCTAAACCCACTCTCGCTCACCACAATCTCACAGGAGGAAAGTTGATATGCCTAAAATGATGCGCTTGAACCGCTGGACGCTTTCAATCGCGTGTTGCTCCGTGCTTACGCTCGCGGCGGCGGCACTCGCCCTGAACGTCAGAACCGACAGCCAACGCTCACACTCTTCCGGCAACAAAGACCGGCATGAAATCGTCGGGCAGGTGGAGGCGTCGCCCGATCAGTCTTTAAGAGTTGTCGGCAACGACGACTGTCCGCTGCGGCTCGTCGAAGCCAAAGTCAAAGAGATTCCCGGAACCCTCTTCACCAAACTGACGGGAAAAGTGACCGGGCTGGCGACCGTGTCGAGCGTCCCGGAAGCTACGCTGGTAAACGCTTCGGGGCAAACGGTGACGAGGTTCTTTTTAGCCGTCAGAGACCCGCGCACGCAATCCACGCGCGGCATACTTCAGAGTAAACTCGCGCTCAAACCGGGAGAGACTTACAGAGTTTCGCGCGATCATTTCGCCGACCCGGAGAAGATCACTGTGACGGGCGAAGACGGGAAAACTCGCCACAGTCTCGTCGTGCCAGGATTGGACTCGGAAAAAAAATGGATTCAATTCGCGTCGCGTGCGGAGCTTTTCATCACGGTCGCGAGGGTCGAGTTTGAAGACGGGAGTAGCTGGGCGATCAGGGAAGAGGGGGAAGTCGAATAAAAAGATTCTACCGAAGTTGTTGCTGGCCTTGTTTTTCTTCGCGGGCAGCTACGGGCTTTTCGCCGCCCGCACGGCCTACGCTCAATGCGGCTGCTCTTGCACCTACGTCTGCTCCGGAACATGTAACGTTTCGTGTTCGGGTTGCACCATCTCAGGCGCAGTAAACACGGCGATGCAATGCTGTGAACAGGAAAGAAAGAATGTAGAGGCGCATTGCATCGCCGAAGGCCCTCAGAACTGATCGGCAAAAGGGGAACAGGCGGCAACTTCGCCTCCCGCCTGTTCTTCCCTCCGACACACCTCCGGCTCAGGCGACGCTCGACCCCGCCCCACCCTTTCGCAATTCATCAAAATCTCGACTGGCCGCCTGTTGAACCCGCAATTCTCGCGTCATCGTTTATAATCGCCGGGAGATGAGCATTGCGAAGACGGCACAGCAGTATTTGCAGCGTGTGGAGCGCAGGCTGCAACGCGCGCGCGTGGCGGCGGGACGAGATCGTTTCTCCAACTTCGGCGAGGAGCGGATTTTGCGCAAGTACATCGCGGAGTTGCTGCCCGCAGGCACGAGCCGCACGGCCGTGGACATCGGGGCGGGCGACGGCGTGAAAGGTTCGAACACTTACGCGCTGTTTCGCGAAGGGTGGCGCGGCGTGGGTTTTGAGGGGAGCAATCGTAAGGTTTGCAAACTCGCTGCGGCCTATAAGCATTACCCGCAGGTGTCTGCCGCGAACTGCGTGGTGACGCCTTTGAACGTCGTCGCGCTGCTCAAGGCTTACGACATCGAACGCGAGTTCGGCGTCCTCAGCCTCGACATAGACAGCTACGACTACTGGGTGCTGGATGCGTTGCTCGCGGAGTTTCGCCCGCGCATCGTCGTGACGGAGATTAACGAGAAGATACCGCCGCCGATCAAGTTCGTCGTCAAGTACGACCCGGACTTCCGCCTGCGCCACCACTTCTACGGCTACAGCATCGCCATGCTCAGGGAGATCACCGAGAGGCACGGCTACGCGCTGCTGGAGCTGGAATACAACAACGCCTTCCTCGCGCCCAGGGAGCTCGCAGGCGTCCGGCACGTTGACGCCGCGCGCGCCTACCGCGAGGGCTACCTCGAACGCCCCGACCGCCGCGAGCGCTTCCGGCGCAACTCCGACATGGAAGTCCTCCACACGCTCGAACCCGAAGAGGCCGCCCGCTTCATCAACCACTTCTTCGCCCGCCACCGCGGCAAGTACGAACTCAGCATCGCCCGCCCCGCCGAAGTCGAGCACGCACACTTTTAAGGGCGAGGATGAAGAGCAAGGATGA
>DASQDV010000283.1:0-2817 GCA_035633995.1 Pyrinomonadaceae bacterium
TCATCGGCCGCTCCGAGAAGATGCAGGCCATCTTTCAACTCGTGGATCAAGTTGCGCCCGCGCGCTCGACCGTGCTCATCACCGGCGAATCCGGCACGGGCAAGGAAATACTCGCACGCGCCATCCACGATCAAAGCCCGCGCTCGGCGAAAGCCTTCATGCCCGTCAACTCGTCGAACATTCCTTCGGAGCTTTTAGAATCGGAACTCTTCGGCCACACGCGCGGCGCGTTCACGGGCGCATTCGCCGCGAAGAAGGGCTTGTTTGAAGTGGCCGACGGCGGCTCGGTCTTCCTCGACGAGATCGGAAACATCCCGCCCGAAACTCAAGCGAAACTTTTGCGCGTCATACAGGAACGCGAGTTCACGCCGCTCGGCGACACGACCGCGCGCCGCGTCGACGTGCGCATCATCGCCGCCACCAACATCGATCTCAACGAGGCCGTCAGGCAGGGCACGTTCCGCGAAGACCTATATTATCGCCTCGCCGTCGTGCCGATAGAACTCCCGCCCCTGCGCGAACGACGCGAAGACATCCTTCCGCTCGCGCAGCATTTCATACGCAAGTACAACGAAGAGAACGCGCGCCACATCTCCGACCAACTCGCGCCCGACGTGCTCGCCTTGATGGAAGCCTACACGTGGCCGGGCAACGTCCGCGAGTTGGAGAACGTGATGGAGCGCGCCGTCGTCATCGCGCCGACCGACGAGGTGACGTGCCGCTGCCTGCCGACCGAGATATGCGAGCCGCAAAAGTCGCTCGGCGCAAGCGTGAGTCCGAGCGCGGCGGGCGTGGATGTCGGGCGCGGCATAGACTTCTACGACGAGGTGCGCCGCTTCGAAGTTGACCTTATCCGCCGCGCGCTGGAACAGACCGGCGGCCACCAGTCGCGCGCCGCGCGCCTTCTCGGCATGAACGCTACGACGCTCAACTCCAAAATCAAAACCTACAACATCCAGTTGCGTTCCTGAACCTGCGGCCTTTGCGTGGACATGGGCGGGCGCGAGCATTTACAGGGAGGTTGACGAATGGCCGATTCAATGACGACGGGCGCGCGCGACGAAGTGTGGCCGAGCCTGCCGCTCGATGAGTGGAGAGACACTTACGCGACGCTGCACATGTGGACGCAGATCGTGGGTAAGATTCGGCTCGTGCAAAGTCCGCGCGTCAACCACTGGTGGCAAGTGCCGCTCTACGTCTCGGCGCGTGGCCTGACGACGACGGCCATCCCGCACGGCACGCGAAACTTCGAGATCGAGTTCGACTTCATCGAGCACCAACTCGTCATACGCACGAGCGACGGCGAGACGCGAACACTTAGGCTTGCGCCGCGCGCGGTGGCCGATTTTTATCGCGAGTTGATGGCGACACTCGGCGCGCTCGGCCTCGAAGTTAAAATCCGCGCGATACCGGACGAAGTGCCGAACCCCATCCCCTTCGCCGAAGACTACGAACATGCTTCCTACGACGCGGAATACGTGAACCGTCTCTGGCGCATCCTCACGCAGTCGGACAGGGTGCTCAAGGAGTTTCGCTCGCGCTTCACGGGCAAGGTCAGTCCCGTACATTTCTTCTGGGGAAGTTTCGATCTGGCCGTCACGCGTTTTTCTGGACGCCGCGCGCCGGATCGCGCGGGCGCGGACTCCATCAACCGCGAAGCCTACTCGCACGAAGTCATCAGTCATGGCTTCTGGCCGGGCAGCGGCAACATCCAGATGCCCGCCTTCTACTCTTACACCACGCCCGAACCCGCAGGCTTGCCGGAAGCCGCGATTCGTCCCGCTGGCGCGTTTTATAACCCGCCGACCGGCGGCTTTATCCTGCCCTACGACGATGTGCGGCAGGCCGCCGCACCGGCTCTAGTGTGGATGGAGTTTCTGCAAAGCACCTACGAGGCGGGCGCGAACCTCGCCAAGTGGGATCGCGCCGCTCTGGAACGCGCGCCTACGTCTGCTGCCCCGTCCGCCCGGTGAGGCTGGCGACGACGGCGAGCAGTTCGACGGGTTCGATGGGCTTCGGGACGTGAACCTGAAAGCCCGCGTTGAGCGCGCGCACGCGGTCTTCGACGCGCGCATAGGCCGTCAGCGCGATGGCGGGGATTCTTCCGCCGCTTCCCGCCTCCGCCGCGCGCAGTTTGCCGATCAGTTCGTAGCCGTCTTCTTCGGGCATCCCGATGTCGCTGATGAGAACGTCGGGTTTCGACTCGGCGTAGGCGGCCAGCGCCTCTGCCGACGACCCGGCGGTCGTCACTTCCGAGCCGCAGCGTTCGAGCACGGTGCGCAAGAGGCGGCGCGTGTCCGGCTCATCGTCCACGATGAGGACGCGCAAGCCTTCGAGCGACGGTGGACAGTCGAACGAGAGGCCGCCCCCGCCCGCCGTCGGATGGCGGCGCGGGCGCGTGGCCGCATCCGACTGCCTGCGCGTGACCATCAGCGGCAACTGCACAATGAAAGTCGCGCCCTGTCCCTCGCCGCCGCTCTCAACATTGACCGTGCCGCCGTGCAGTTCGACGAGTTGGCGGACGATTGATAATCCCAGCCCCAGCCCGCCGTGTTTGCGCGTGCTCGTGCCGTCGGCCTGCCGGAAGCGGTCGAAGACGTGCGGCAGAAACTCCGCGCTGATGCCTTTGCCGCTGTCGCTCACGACGATCTCGACATGCGAGTTGATGCGCTCCAACCTGACCTGCACACGCCCGCCTTTCGGCGTGAACTTGACGGCGTTCGACAACAGGTTCCAGACGACTTGCTGGAGGCGGTCGCTATCGCCGGAGACGGGGCCTGCCTGCGGGTCAACGAGCGCCTGCAAGCGAATCGCCTT
>DASQDV010000284.1:0-6095 GCA_035633995.1 Pyrinomonadaceae bacterium
GCGGCGGTGCTATCGTCGTCCACGCCCGTCTCGCGCAGGCCGATCTCCAGCTTCAAGGTCAGTTCCATCTCGTAGCCTGCGGCGCGCAGGCGCGAGATCGCATCGGCCACCTCCGGCGAACGCTCCACCGCCGCGTTGATCGCCTCGCCAATTTCCTGCACCAATTCTTTTGCGTCGTCGTTGATCTCCAACTAGGTTCCCCCGCGTTCCGGCTCGTCGTTCGACTGTGTGATAGATGCCCGCGATGCTACGCTTAGGACGCGCCTTTGGTCAACCGGAAGATAGACAAAGGGCGCGGAGTTGGTTGCTCCGCGCCCTTTAACTTTGTCGGGTCGTGAGCCCGCTTTGCGCCTGTTGTCCGGCGTCGGCCATGCGACAGGGAAATGTTTCAGGAGCGTTTCTTGAACTCGACGAGGCCGTCAACCGAAGCATAGATGCGCAGGTACATCTGCGTTTCGGCGGGGATGAGCGTGCGCCAGTTCGTGCCGCCGCGTTCGAGGTAGAGGTGCAGGCGCGTGGGGTTCGAGTTGTAACCGGCGGCCAGCAGTTCGGTCTGCGTGGCGACATTTTGGAGCAGCGCCTCTCTGACCTGTTCGCGCTTCAGTAGATCGTCCCAGGTGCTCTGCATGTAGAGCAGCATGGCTTCGAGCGCGTTCGAGTGGTCGCGCATCCCCGCGACGAAGTCGGGGTTGAGGCCGACCGAGGGGTACATCCCCCTGATCGAATGATAAGTCGGGGGGATCATCTGCACCATGCCGCCCGCGCCCGCCGAGCTGACGGAGAAGCGATAGGTATCGCCTGCGTTCAGCGCGTAGAGCGTGAAAATTTCGTTGTAGAGCGAGGCGTGATCTTCCGTCTTGAAACGCTTGTGATCCGTGTGCTCGACGATGCAGAGCCGTTCGGCGGCGTCAATTATTTCGGGCGAGATGGCTTCGCCGTGCCGCGCCAGCCGCGCGGCGGCTTCGTCGAGCATACGCCGGACATAAGCCCTGCCGCTCGTCACGAGTGCGGGGGATTGGAGCGCGGGGTGCGCCGACGAGTAGTAGGCGACTTCGCGGAGCGCGCCGCCCTTCTCGACCGGATACTGCACGACGAGCGGCTGAAATTCGCGCCCCCCGGCATCGGTCACGCGCACGGCTGTGTTGACATAATTCGGGCGGACGGCGCGCAACTTGAAAGTCTTGCCCGACGCAGAGGTGGCGACGGTTTCCGCGTCCTTGTCGAGAAAAGCGGCTTTAGAGAGTTTTAAGAGGTGTGTTTCGGAGGTGGCCGCGTCCTCTACAGCGACCTGCACGAAGTCCGTCGTTTGCGGGGTTTCGCGTTCGAGCAGGCGCTTGGCCGCCGTGATGCGCGCGCGCATTTTGTTCAAGTCTGCCTGCCCTTCGGCGGAGCGTTCGGCCACGCCCCTCGGGGCGAAAAGCGTTGACAGTCCGAGCCCGCTCAGGAAGGAGAATTGAGGGAAGGCGGGGGCAAAAAGCACAACTATCGGGAGAACAGACACAAAGAGCATTCTTCTCATCGGGTGCTGGGTCTTTCTTTTGTTAGTTGATTGTTACTACCGAAGTGTTGGGGGCGGACGTTATTCAGACGCTCGCGATGCGGCTTTAGTTGCCATCCGTGGAGCGTTCAAAATGCCCTGCGCGATGATGCAAAATCATGCATTGCGACGCGCCCGCGCCGTGTGCTAGCGTGCTCACAGTTCAGGCGACCCAGAAGCCGTCTTCAACCTGCGAAACGAAATTGATATGAGCACCAAAACAGACGCCGCCGACACCGCCAACGCCACGCCGCCGAAAGAGCGCCGCGCGCGTTTCGAGACATCTTCCGGCATCGAACTCGCCAACGACTTCAACCCCGCGAACACGGACGCGCCCGTCTATGAACGCGACCTCGGCGCGCCCGGCTCTTACCCCTACACGCGCGGCGTGCGCCGCAACATGTATCGCGGACGTTTCTGGACGATGCGCCAGTACGCGGGTTATGCCTCGGCGGAAGAATCCAACGCGCGCTACAAATACCTGCTCGCGCACGGCACGACCGGCCTCTCCGTCGCCTTCGACCTCCCCACGCAGATCGGGCTGGATTCGGACGACCCTTTGGCCGCAGGCGAAGTCGGCAAAGTCGGCGTTGCGATTGATTCGCTCGAAGACATGGAGCGACTCTTCGCGGGCATCCCGCTCGACACGGTTTCCACCTCGATGACGATCAACTCGACGGCCTCGACGCTTCTGTGTCTCTACATCGCCGTCGCACGCAAACAGGGCGTCGCGGTAGATAAACTTCAGGGCACGATCCAGAACGACATTCTCAAGGAGTACATCGCGCGCGGCACCTACATCTACCCGCCCGCGCCGAGTCTCAGGCTCGTCACGGACACCTTCGCCTATTGCGCGCGCGAAGTGCCGAACTGGAACACCATCTCGATCAGCGGCTATCACATACGCGAAGCCGGTTCGACCGCCGCGCAGGAAATCGCCTTCACGCTCGCCGACGCCGTCGCCTACGTCGAAGCCGCGACCGGAGCGGGCTTGCAGGTTGACGATTTCGCGCCGCGCCTCTCCTTCTTCTTCAACGCGCACAACAACCTGCTCGAAGAGATCGCCAAGTTTCGCGCCGCGCGCAGATTGTGGGCGCGCATCATGCGCGAGCGTTTCGGCGCACGCGACCCGCGCTCGCTGATGCTGCGCTTCCACACGCAGACCGCAGGCTCGACGCTCACCGCGCAGCAGCCGGAAGTCAACGTCGTCCGCACGACGATTCAAGCCCTCGCCGCCGTGCTCGGCGGCACGCAGAGCCTTCACACGAACGCGTCTGACGAAGCGCTCGCCCTGCCCACAGAGGCCGCCGCGCGCGTCGCCCTGCGCACGCAGCAAGTCATCGCGCACGAGTCGGGCGTGGCCGATACGGTTGACCCGCTCGCGGGTTCTTACGCCGTCGAACACCTGACGGACGAACTCGAACGCCGCGCCTCGGACTACATCAAAAAGATCGACGCGCTCGGCGGGATGCTGCGCGCCATCGAACTCGGCTACGTCCAGCGCGAAATTCAGGAGGCCGCCTACAACTACCAGCGCGCCGTCGAGACGAATGATGCGGCGGTCGTCGGCGTCAACTGTTTTCAAACGGAAGAGACTGATGCGCCCGCGCTTTTGCGCGTCGAACCCGCCATCGAAGCGGCGCAGGTCGAGCGCCTGCGGCGTTTACGCGAGCGGCGCGACACGGAAGCGGTCGAAGCGGCGCTCGTCGCGCTCGAATCGGCTGCGCGCACGACGACGGAAAATCTGCTCCCGCGCATTCTCGCCGCCGTAGAGGTTTACGCGACGGTCGGCGAGATCAGCCACCGCCTGCGCCGCGTCTGGGGCGAGTACAGGGAAGCGGTCACGGTGTAATGTGGCGGTTAAAGACTGGAAATCATTTTGCGTAACAGTGTGCTCGTGTCGAACGGGCACGCGAGTCGCAAAGGTAGGGAGCCGGAGGGAGGCTTGATGAAAAAGCTAACAGGTGTGGCCGTGTCGTTGCTCTGCGCGGCGCTCGCGTGTCCCGCTCAAACCGCGTCGTCGTCGGCGCAGAGACGGCGCACTACGACGACGGCGGCGTCCGGCGCGACTTCGCCGCGAGTCGCGGACGCGCAACTCACGGGGCTTTACCGCATAGACCTCGCGCAGAGCGACAAGTTGTACTCGGTCGTCGCAGGCGCGACGAGCAATCTGCCGTTCGGCGATCAGCAGAGATTCTTCATAGACCTCACGGTGCGGCTCACGCCGCCCGACCTGCTCGCCATCGAGCGGCGCGGAGAGCGCGTCACGCTCGCCTCTTCGCGCGCGCCGCGCATCTCGTTTGCGGCGGACGGCCTGACGCATAGCGAAAAATCGGGCGACGGTCAGATCGTGAACACGCGCGCGACGCTGCGCGCAAACAGCCTGAGCGTCAGCGTCGGCAGCCGGGGCACGGATAAATTCAGCGTCGTCTTCGAGCCGCTCGAAGGCGGTCGCCTGCTGCGCGTCACGCGCCGCCTCAGCAACGAACAACTCAACGAGCCGATCATCATCCGCAGCGTCTACGAGAAGATTTCCAACGCCGCGCGCTGGGACATCTACGGCGAGGCGCTGCCGCGCCCGACCCCGACCCGACCCGACCCGACCATCGCCTCCACTCCGGCGGGCGAGGCGGACGCTCCGAGAGGCGAATCCGCCGAAGCCGCCTTCTTCCTCCGCCGCGCGTTCGAAGAGTGGATCGAGGCGACGAACGCGCGCGACATCGAGCGGCAGATGAGTTTCTACCCGCCCGTGCTGCGCGCCTTCTACCTGACGCGCAACGCGCCGCGCGCCGCCGTGCGTGCGGAGAAGGAGCGCGTCTTCCGGCGCGCGCGCACGGTTGACGTGCGTGCCGCCGCGCCCGAACTCATCTTTCAGGAAGCGGGGCGCGCGGCGGTCATGCGCTTCCGCAAGAGTTACGTCATAGAGGGCGGCGGGCAAAACCGCAGCGGCGAAGTCGTGCAGGAACTACGCTGGCAACTCACGCCGCAGGGCTGGAAAATTTTCAGCGAACGCGACGTGCGCGTCATACGCTGAACTTCTGAATCGCACGAGGACAAACCACGTTGAGAATTTTCCGACGGCTGCCGACACTCTTCATTTCCGCCTTCCTCCTGCACGCCTGCTGCTGCGCCTCCCTGTTCGCGCAAAGCAACACAGGCAAGACGGCGACGACGCCCGCGCAGGGGTCGCCCGAACGCAAGGCCGTGCTCGACGCCGTGCGCGCGCATCTGAAATTGACGAGCCAGTTCAAGGTCTATCATCTGAAAGTCAACGGCAACTGGGCTTACTTTCACGGCGGCGAGGTGGTGGACGCGGGCGAAGGCGAGTTGCAGGAAACCGATCTGGACGTGAAGGCGCTTTTGCAACTCAAGACCTCCGGCGGCAAAACCTCTTGGGTCGTCGCAGAGATTTGGACGCTGCCGACCGACGATAAACTCTCCTACAAAAGTTTCGTCGCGCGCGCACGCCAGCGGCAGAAGACCTCCGGCGCGCCCGCCGACATTTTCCCTTCGGATATGTAGTGCGTTTAAAGCGTTGACGACTGTTGCACGGCGAGGGGCGCGGGGCGAGCATCGCGCGGCGGCGGTAGTTATAATGGATCGAGAGAGGATTCTAGTTGTGAAATATAAGATCGTCTTGGAAAAGTCCGAAGAAGGATACAGCGTTTCGTGTCCCGGTCTGCCTGGCTGCTGGTCGCAGGGCGCGACGGAAGAGGAAGCGATTGAGAATATACAGGACGCGATTCAGGAGTATCTCGCCGCTATTGAAGACACTTTCAAAGATGCGGACGTGCGCGAAGTAGAAGTTTCGGTTTAACCATGCCGAAGATAGCGGGCATCAATCATCTTCAGGCAGTGCGTGCTCTAGAGAAGGCAGGCTTTCGCATTGTGCGACAGGGTAAGCATGTTGTGAGGTCGAACGGCACGCGTGCGTATTCTCACCATCCCGCGCCACAACCCCGTGAACGCCATCACAATGGGCGGGATCGTGAGGGATGCGGGATTAACGGCGGAAGAATTTAAGAAGTTGACTTGAAATTGCGTTGGACAGTGCGGGCTTGCCGTTCGCGCCTCCTGCACATACTCTTGCCAGACGATGTCGCATTTGCTTGAAGTTAAAAATTTGCAGACGCATTTCTTCACGCGCGCTGGCGTGGTGCGTTCGGTGGATGGGGTCAGTTTTCATCTGGGGCGCGGGGAGTTGCTGGGGCTGGTGGGCGAGTCAGGGTGCGGAAAGAGTGTGACGGCGCTGTCGGTGATGCGGCTCGTCGCGCCGCCCGGAAAGATCGTGGGGGGCGAGATTTGGTTCGACGGGGAGGACTTGCGCGCCGCTTCGGAACAGCGCCTGCGCGAGATTCGCGGCGATGACATCGCGATGATCTTTCAAGACCCGATGACTTCGCTCAATCCAGTCTACACGGTGGGCGAGCAGATCGCGGAGGCGCTCAGGCTTCATCGAAAACTCTCTCGCCGCGAGGCGCGCGCGGCGGCCATCGAGGCGATGCGCGAGGTGGCGATTCCCGATCCGGCGAGGCGCGCGGACGATTACCCGCACCAG
>DASQDV010000285.1:0-8734 GCA_035633995.1 Pyrinomonadaceae bacterium
CTGAACAACTGACAACGGGCTACTGACAACGGACATTAATCAAAGCATTTGTCCGCCGTCAACTCTAATCACTTCGCCGGTGATGTGACGCGCGGCTTCAGAGCAGAGGAAGGCGACGACCGCCGCGACATCTTCGGGTTCTCCGATGCGCCCCGTGACGGTTTCGCTGACGGCCTGCGAGACGACTTCTTCCGGGAGGCGTTCGATCATCGGCGTGCGTATGAAGCCGGGCGCGACGGCGTTGACGTTGATTTGATCACGACCGAGATCGGCTGCCGCCGCGCGCGTCAGCGCGACGACCCCGGCCTTCGATGCGGCGTAGTTGCTGATGCCGAAGCGCCCGCGCAGCGCTTCGATGGAAGCGACGTTGACGATCTTCCCCGAACTTTGTGCGCGCAGGACGGGCGCGACGGCGCGGATGTAGTTGAATGTCCCCTTGAGGTTCACGTTCAGCACGCGCTCCCACTGTGTCTCGGTCACCTTCCAGACGGGCGCGTCTTCGTTAATCCCGGCGGCGTTGACGAGTATGTGAACGCCGCCGAGTCGCACGCGCGTCTCCGCGACGATGCGCTCGGCCTTTCCATAATCCGAGACGTTGGCGTGAAAACTGGCGACGCGCGCGCCCGCGTCTCGAATCATGCGCGCCGCTTCCGTCATCAAATCTTCGCCCGCGAGATCAACGATGCAGACGCCGCTCGCACCATTGCGCGCAAATTCGAGCGCGCACGCGCGACCGATGCCAGAGGCCGCGCCCGTCACGATTGCCACCTGACCGTCGAAGTTCATCGGCGCATCAATGCTTCACTCGTCGGAAGAAGTTTGAAGAGTAAGATCACGTCTGTCCCGGCGCGATTTTTAAAACTGCTTCAGGTCTCACTTGTCCCCGCCGGCGCGTTGCTGCTGCTGCATGGTGTAGAGCCAACCGTCGAAGAGGCGCCGCTGTTCGGGCGTCTGCTGTGCGAGCGGGACGATGCGGTAGTTCTCTTCGGCGCGACCGCCGAGTTTGATCGTGAACGTGCGCAGTTCGTCGAGACGAAAGACCGTGACGCGCGCTTCGTCGCCGGGCTTCTTCTCTTCGAGCCGCGCGTTGAAGGTGGTCGAGTTAACGCGCAGGCCGTCGAGCGCGACGATCTGATCGCCGAAAGTGATGCCCTGGTTGTAAGCGGGCGAGCCCGCCGGGACGCTTGAGACGACGAGGCGGTCGCCGTCCTGCCGCAGGTTCGCGCCGAAGTAGGCTCTCTGCGCGGCGGGCTTCGGCGCTTCGGTCGGCGCGGCAGGTCTCGACGCGTCAGCAGGCGTCGCCGTAGCGGCAGCGGCGGCAGCGGCAGTTGTTTGCAATTGCAGGCCGACGGCGGCGAAGGCCGCGTTGTAATCAAGTTCTTCGCGCCCGCGAACGTAGCGGCGGAAGAAATCTTCGAGGCTCGCGCCCGCCATCTGTTCCGCCGCGCGCTGAAAATCTTCGGGCGTGTAGTTGCGATTCTTCTTCGCGTGCTCGATGTAGAGATAACGCATCACGTCGTCGAGCGACTTGGCGCCCGCCGAGCGGCGGCGGATTTCGAGGTCGAGCAGGAGGCCGACGATGGCTCCCTTGTCGTAATAAGAGATGGCCGAGTTGAGCGTGTTTTCGTCCGGGCGGTAATACTTGATCCACGCGTCGAAGCTGGCCTCCTCGATTGATTGCTCAAGGCGACCGGGCGTGTTCTGCAAGCCGCGAATCGCGTTGGCTATCGTCGTCAGGTAGTCCTTGTCCGAGATGATCCCGGCGCGGCGCGAGATGATGTTTTCGTAGTAGCTGGTGATGCCTTCGGCGACCCACAGGAGGCGCGTGTAATTCTCGCCCGTGTAATCGAAGGGGCCGAGCGCGTCGGGACGTATGCGCTTGACGTTCCAGAGGTGGAAATATTCGTGCGCGACGAGCGAGAGGAAATCATCCCACGAGGCTTCCGGGCGAAATGCGTGGCGACGCCAGATGAGCGCCGTCGAGTTCAGGTGTTCGAGGCCGCCGCCCGCCGAAGGGTGGAGCATCAACATGAAGGTGTAATCGCGGTAAGGCACGTCGCCCATCAATTCGACCGACGCTTCGACGATTTTTTGCACCTCGCGCCGCATGCGTTCCGGGTCGTAGTTTCCCTCGCCGTCGATGACGATGCGGTGCGGCACGCCCCGCACCTCGAAGGAGAGCGTCTTGAAGTCGGAGACGAGGAACGGCGAATCGTAGAGCACGTCGAAATTCTCTGCGCGAAAAGTGTTGCGCTGCCCCGGCACGGCGGGCAGCCCGGTCGCGATCTTCCAGTCGCCGAACGGCACGACGCGCACGGTCGAAGGCGCGCCGAGTTGCCCGTCCACGTACATGAGCGTCGCGCCGTTGTTCCAGAAGGCGTGGCGGTCGTGCAACTCGTTCGTCCTCACCGTCAGTTCGTTGGCATAGACGCTGTAGCTCGTGCGCACCTCGCGCGCCGCGCCTCCGGTCTCCACGCGCCAGGTGTTCTTGTTAATCTTGCGCCACGCGAGCGATTTGTTGTTGCCGCCGCCGCTCGCCTCGGCCGCCGCGAAATCCTGCACGTGCCGCGCATACTCGCGCACGAGATACGAGCCGGGCGTCCAGACGGGCATCAACAGGTCAAGCTGCGCGGGAAGTCTGCCTTCGCCCGCCGCGCGCACGCGCATCTCGACTTGCAGCAGGTGCGTGTGCGGTTCGGGCATCGAGACGGTGTAAGAGATTTCGGGCGCGTTCTGCGCGGGCGAGGCCGCCGCGCGGTTGTTTCTCGGTTGCGCGGGCGCAACCTGAGCCGACATGAACAGCAGAACGGAGATGAACGATAGCAGAGACGTGCGACGTAGAAGCATCGTATGAACACTTTCCTTTACTGATACGGGATGTACGGGAGAAGCCTTCGGCCTGCATCTTACTACGAAAGTTGATGCCGCGACCATCGCCTCGCCCCCTAGCGTGGAAACTTTTTATGCTCCTCAAACGAAGAAAACAATTGCATTTAACAGGCTCTAACAGTTAATCTTCGCCGTGCTCTGTGGATGTCTCCTCTTCCCGGACATCTGCTGTGACCTGTTGCAGGCCACGTCTTCACCGAACACACGAAGACCATGCCGCCTGAGATAAATCGCAGCAGCTATTTAAGGACTGGCACTGGATTGGGGGCAAGTTAGAGCAGCGAGAGCAGGTTCTGAACAAAATTCAGTACCAACTCCGTCGCCGTATCCATATCGCCCGTCGTCTCCTCGCTTTCGGGTGTCGGGTTACTATTCGTCTTGCCGGGATACATAATCCCTGCCGACGGAGGCGGAGGCGGAGGCGGATTATATCCGGGGTACATAATCCCATCCTCGGCGAAAGCTGTATTAGCGAAGGCGAGAGCTAAAATGAGTGTGACGCCTATGCGTCGAAGGTGTTTCATGGTTTCTCCTAAGAAATTTGCGGTTAATAGCGGATTGCTACACTTGTGTGATAAAGCCTTTCAAACCGTTCACCCGAATCATAGGCAAAGGGACAAAGGCTTGCAAGTTAATTAGCAACTATCAAGAAAGGCAATTACTACATGAGTTTAGCAAAAAACCTGCACCACCAACTAGAGGACTTTACTCTTGACCGCCCGGAACTGGCTCTGGCGCGCTGTCAGGTCGCCAGAGAGATGGAGGAATGCGGCGACTATGAAGGCGCCTGCGAAGCGCTCGGAGAGTGGTGGCAAAAGGTTGGCGAACGTCCCGATACGCATAATTTAGATGAATATACGCGGGCGACGGTTTTGCTGCGCGCCGGTGCTTTAACCGGATTTCTCGGCAGCACACAGCAGATCGAGGGCGCGCAGGAGTTTGCCAAAGACCTGATTAGCGAAAGCATCAACCTGTTTGAATCGTTAAACAAAACGGACGAAGTCGCCGAAGCTCAAACCGACCTGGCCTATTGTTACTGGAGAGAAGGCGCTTACGACGAAGCGCGCATCATGCTGCTCGGCGCGCTCTCCATGTTGAGCGAGGAGAGCAAAGACGGCAGAGCCATCGCTTTACTGCGTTTAGCAATTGTCGAATCGGCCTCGACCCGCAACAACGACGCGCTGCGCGCGCTGAACGAAGCCGCGCCCCTTTTCGGGCGAATGGCAAGCGACGCCCGAAAAGGCAATTACCACATGGTGCTGGCGATTGTCCTCGATCTCCTCAGCGTTGGCGAACACCGGGAAGACTACGCGGATCGCGCTCTGGTCGAATACACGGCGGCGAGTTTTCATTTCGAACAGGCGGGACACACGCGCTACCTCGCGCGCGTCGAAAACAATCTTGGTTTTCTACACTTTCAAGCTGCCAGATTCCCGCAAGCCTATGAGCATCTAGGCCGCGCCCGGCAGTTATTTTCCAGCTTCCACGACGAGGGCAGCGTCGCGCAGGTGGAAGATACGCGCGCACGCGCGCTGCTGGCCGAAGGGCGCAACGAGGAGGCGGAAAAGGTAATCAAGTCTTCCGTCCGCACGCTGGAAGACAGCGACGAGCAATCGCTGTTAGCCGAAGCGTTGACGACGTGGGGCACGACGCTGGCGCGTCTCGGCAGACGCAACGAGGCGCGGACGGTGTTCCAGCGCGCCTTCGACGTGGCGGAGCGCGCGGGCGACCTGGAAGGCGCGGGCGTTGCGGAGCTGGCGACGCTGGAAGAGTTGGGCGAACACCTGTCGATTGCGGAGTTGCGCGCCGTCTACGAGTTGGCGGATCACCTGCTGGCGCGGACGCAGCATCCGGGCATTTTGGAACGGCTGCGTGCGTGCGCGCGGCGCGTCATCGCGGCGGAGCGGACGTACAACATCGAGTTCGACACGTCGGGCTTCGCCTACGGTTCGGAGCAGACCGCGCTGCTGCTGCGCGAGGCGCATTCCGTCGCGCATTCGCAGGGCGCGGCGCTACTGACGGGCGAGACGGGCACGGGCAAAGAGTTGCTCGCGCGCCTGATGCACGAATGGAGCGGTCGCCCCGGCCAGTTTGTCGCCATCAATTGCGCGACGCTCTGCGAGACGTTGATCGAGTCGCAGTTGTTCGGCCACGTCAAGGGCAGCTTTACGGACGCGGTCGCGGATTATCCGGGCGCGGCTCGCCTCGCCGCAGGCGGCACGCTCTTTCTGGACGAAATCGCCGAACTGAGCGCGGCCAACCAGAGCAAGCTCCTGCGTTTCATCGAGTACGGCGAGATTCACACGGTCGGCGCAGCCGCGCCCGAACGCGTTGACGTGCGCGTGATGGCCGCGACGAACCGCGTGCTCGAAGACGAGATCGCCGCCGGGCGCTTCCGCCGCGACCTCTTCTACCGCCTGCAAAATTTTCATCTCGAACTGCCCCCTCTGCGCGCGCGCGTCGAAGACATCCCGGTTCTCGCCGAACACTTCATACGCGAAGCGATGATGCGGCAGGGCAAGCGCGTGCGCTTCACGCCCGACGCGATTGAGGCGATGTGCCGCCTGCCGCTGCCGGGCAACGCGCGCGAGTTGCGTTCGCTCATCGAGCGGACGATGCTGGCCGCCGCAGACGGCAGCACCATCGAAGCCGAAGCCGTCGAGACGGTCGCGCTGCGCCTGACGGGCAAGGCCGACTTTGCAGACCCCTGGGCTAACTTCTCGCTCAAGGAAGAGGTGCAGCGTTTCGAGGAACACCTGATCGAGAAGGCTCTGCGCGACTCGGAGGGGAAGGTATCTACGGCGGCGCGCCTGCTCGGTTTCAAACACCACGAATCGCTGAACTGGCGTCTCAAAAACCGTAACAAAAACCTGCTCCCTGCAAGAACGCCCGCAAAGCCACGCAAGCGCAGCATTATCAAGAAGTACCAACCGAAGCGCGACTGACGCACAGTAAATTTTCCACTTTGCCCCGCGCACCCGCGCGCCCGTGCGCCGTAAAACGGCATCCTTTCGCACTGGCCTGATTCCTGCATTGAGAAAACGGGGAACACGACCGTCTCGCACGTCTGCCGGTTCGTGTTCCGGCAACCATGCTCACGCCGCAAGCGCAGATTCCCACACACGTCTGCTGCGCCGCCGGCGCGCATCTCGATTCTCACTAAAGGATTCTGCCCGGAATGCCACCTGTCAACATTCTGTACGCCGAAGATTTTCCGCCCGTCAAACTCATCGTCAAAGAGACTCTTGAACTCGAAGGCTGGCGCGTCGAAGACTGCGCCGACGGGCTGGCCGCGCTCCTTAAAATTCAGAGCGGCGAACAATACGATCTCCTCCTGCTCGACGACGATTTGCCCGGCATGGACGGCATCGCGCTCGCCACCCACGCACGCACGCTCGAACACCGCCGCCTGACGCCCATCATCATGCTCTCGGCCACCGAACGCAGGCGCGACGCGCGCGCCGCAGGCGTTAATATTTTTCTCAAGAAACCCGAAGGCATGAAGTCGCTCGTCGAAACCATCAAGCAACTACTCTGCCATCCTGAAGAAAAAGTTGATGAATGAGAATTGATTCGACAGGTTACCGGTTCATCGAACCATTGAATCAATGATCTAATTCTTAATCATCCCTGATTCATCCCTGCTCCTTCCGCCTTCATACCTGTTCTTCGCCGCTTCTCTTTGCGGCAGTGCTCGCTATAATTCCCTCGTGGATTTTCTCACGGGGAGGCGTCAGGAGAGATGGCGATTGTGGCGTGTGGTAATTGCGGCGCGAAGAATCGCGTGGACGAGCGCGCGGCGCAGGAAAGCTTGCGCGCCGTCTGCGGGCGGTGCGGCGCACGGCTGACGGCGGCGGAGGGCGGCGCGCAAACTGCGAACGCGGGCAGGAAGCCCGTCACGGTGACGGACGCAAGTTTCGCGCGCGAGGTGCTCGGCGCGGGCGCGCGACCCGTGCTGCTCGACTGTTGGGCTGAATGGTGCCAGCCCTGCCACATGATCGCGCCCGCGCTCGACCAACTCGCCGCCGAATCGGAAGGCCGCTACATAATCGCCAAGTTGAACGTTGACGAAAATCCGCGCACGTCCGCCCAGTTCGGCGTCCGCAGCATCCCCACGCTTCTCATCTTCAAACACGGCCAACTCGTCGAACGCATCGTCGGCGTGCAGCCCAAGCAAACAATCGCCGCGCGCCTCGCCGCGCATGTCTAAGAGCAAGGGGACAGGGTAAGGGGGAAAGGAAAAGAAAAGCGGAGGCGGCTTTCGAGTGCCGCGCTCCGCTTTTTATCTCTGGTTCGTCTTTACCCTTTAACCTTTTCCCTTCCCCCTCCCCTTTCCCCTTCTTACTTCACCGTCGCGATCAACTCCTGCGCGCCGCAGGGTGATTTGAAGGTGATGCGGAAGTTGCCGGTGGCCTTGCTGATCGAGGTGATGGTGAATTTGAGCGAGTTGGTGTCGGAGCCGCCTTGCGGTTCGCGCAGGACGATGATGTCCGACCAGTGGTTGGTGGCGGCACTGATGCCTGCAAGGTTGCTGCTGCCTTCGAGGCCGACGATGACGCTGGCCGAACCGCCGCTGTGATTCAACTCCAAAGCGTTCGCTCCCAACACGAGCGTGCACGCGCTATCGCGACCCTCGCGCGTCGGGCGCTTCGCCCCGACCGGCGCGGGCGCGTCGGCGTTTGCGCTCGATTGTGTCGGCGTAGGTGTAGGTGAAGGCTCTGTGCCGGGCGTCGGGGTTGTGGCGGGAGTTTCAGGCGAGGGATTAACGACAGGCTGATCGGGAGTCGGCGACGCGCCGGGTTCAGGCGAGGGCGACGGGGTGACGACCGGAGCGCCGGGCGTGCTCGCCGGAGACGGTTCGGGCGTGGCCGCCGAGACGGCGGGCGTCTCGGTCGGCGTGGCGGTCGGCGCTGCGTTGCTTGTCGTTTCGAGCGCGGCCGAGCGCGCGGGCGCTGTAGTCATAGGAGCAGAGCCGACCTGTGCTTCGAGTCCTTTGGTCGAGCCGTTGACCTTCGTGTAGAGCGCTTCGATCACGGCGCGGCGCGCCGGGTCGGGCGACTGCGGGTTGTAGCTTTTGAGGTAGGCGGCGAGAGCATCGCGTTCCTGTCCGCCGCTCGCCAGCGCCGCGCCGAGCCGCCACTGTGCCGTGCGCCAGTAGAGGCTTCTTTCCGGCAGCACGCTCACGGCGCGTTTGAGCGCGGCGACGGCTTCGGTAGTCTTGCCCTGTTCAAGCAGCGCCATGCCGGTGAACTCTTCGATGCGCCCGCGCAGGATGTTCGAGATGGCGTTGCGCGGGAGCGTGGGGATGTCGGGCACGCCGCCCTGCGCGATGGCGCTCGCGCGCACGTCGCGCAATTCGTCGGCGGTCGTGGCGGCGGTCGCTGCGGGCGCATCAATCGCGGCATCAACGCTGAGCCGCGCCGCGTCCATCAACTCAAGCACGGTTTGCGTTGCGACGCCGCGACGAAGCAGACGACCCGCCGCATAGAGTTGACGAAAGGCGCGCATCTCGTCCGTGCCCGACGTGAAATCGTTTGCGGCGGCGACGACAGATGAAGCATCGCGCGTCGTCGTCGCCCCGGCGCTTCCCTCGCCCGCCGTTGCTGCCACCGCGTCGAGCGCGAGGTGCAGGGCGAGCAGACCTTTGATCACGCGCGCGTTCTGTTCCGTGTCGGCGGCGTTCGCCTGAAAGATGCTGGCGCGACGTTCGGGCGCGAGCAGTTCGATGAAGGTGGCGGCGCGTGCGGGCGTGCGCCCCGCGAGTTGCGTTTCGAGTTGACCGTCTTTGAGCGTGAAACTGCGGGCGAGTTCGT
This sequence comes from Pyrinomonadaceae bacterium, assembly GCA_035633995.1. GTDB lineage: Bacteria > Acidobacteriota > Blastocatellia > Pyrinomonadales > Pyrinomonadaceae > JAIVJZ01. The sequence goes on from DASQDV010000285.1 coordinate 8,703, forward strand.
CGAACGCTTCGTTGTAGAAACCGGCGGCGACG
>DASQDV010000286.1:0-3876 GCA_035633995.1 Pyrinomonadaceae bacterium
ACCTCGTGCTGGAAATTCAGAAGACGGCGCTCAACTACATTTTCAGCGTCGTCGAACCCGCCTCTTCAATCGTGGTCGCCAAGGGCAAAGTCGTCGCCATCAACGGGCGCGTCGCCGCCGAAGACATTTCTCACCAGATCGTCAAACGCCTGCGCGCCCTGCGCGCCATGCCCGCGAACGACTGATGAACCGGAGGAGACGCGGGCGAAAGTTAAAGGGCGTCGAACGAAACTTGAGGACGGCTCGGCGCGCGTGTCGCCGCTCTCTTTAACAACTTGCCGGGCATGAGGAGATGAGAAGTGAAAAGCATGAAAGTTTGGAGAGCATTTATCGCGGGCTTGTTGCTCATTCTGTTCTCGACGACGGGCAGCGGCAGCAGTAGCCTCGTCGCGCGCACATCATTCGCCGCGCAAGAAGCCGACGGCGATACCAGGCTCACGGCGGAAGAGGAACAAGAGGCGATCTCGTTCGCCGAACGCTTCGTGCGGCGCATGCAGGAGACGAACGACCTCGCGCCGCTCGTCGGCGAGATGTTTGTTGCGGATTACGCCGCGCGCCTGCACCGGGAAGCACTCAACAAATCTCTCTTCTTGATGAACAAGAGCGTCGCGCAACAGGCGAGCCCGGAGGAACTCGCGCGATACTTCGTTGCGCTGAACAACTGCGGGTATGTCGTCGGACTTGTGGTTGCGAGATATGAAGAACCTCATGCGACATCAGACGACGGAGGGGAAGGTGAAGGAAAGTTCTTCAGGGCTGATCTGACTGGCATTCTCGACGTGCTCAAAAATGATCCGATCCTGGCGAGCCTGTTCGGGGCTGAACAAAAGGAGGGGGCGGGAGAAAATAGGCCGGGCGAGGGAGTGAATAAACCCTATGCTGACGAAGACGACGATGAGCCGATCCGCACGGTCGAGCAGTTGCGCCACGTCACGTCAACTTTGGAGAAGGCGAGCGTCCTTGCGCGCCGTCATCTCGATGCACTGGCGGTTAAACCAAGTTATCTGGAAAGCCACAAGGGCGCGAACGAGGAAGAGAATTGGGCAGCGGAACGCGACCGGATGAAACCCCGCGTGTGGATGCTCAACGAAGAGTTTTATGGCTATCCGAAAGAGACGAGATTTCTTTGCGTCAACGTGCTGCTCTATCACATGGACTTAATTCGAGTTGACGGGAAACTCAAGATACTCGCGCTCTATCCCGATATGGACTGAATAGACTGACCTCGCGCGCCGCGCTCGTAACCTGTCTCGCAACTCTCGTCTGCCGATACCTTAGCGGCGGCGGGCGATTCAGGAGAATGGAGAAATTCAAAAATTCGGAAACGGGAATGAGCCGCCGCGCGCCGTCCGGTAGCGCAGCGCGACGTATGAAGTCTATGTCAAGGCCAAGTTTGCGGCCACGCGCGCGGCGCACGCGTAGCGTTGGCATCGCGTCTGCAAATTGAAACCGCGTGAGAAGAGTTTGGGCGCGCCGCAGGCCGCACGCATTGAGGTTGTCTGCCGCGCCCGTGCGCCGTCGAGAAGTCATGGCGCGAACAACACCAACCTCGTTATGGGGCTGTGCCGCAGGCACACTTCGCTTTCGACGTGGGCGGCGTGCTTGAATATTACCCGTCGCCGCGAACCATCATTCGCTTCGACGCGGGCGACACGATCATCCGTCTGGGCAACCACAGAGTGCCCATCGTGATCAACCCCGATTCCGATTCGAGCGTCGCGCGGCAGGTGGTGGTCGGCTTCGCGCCGTCCGAGACAACACATAATTTTCAGGGCAGCATCGGCTTCGGCGTCAGGTTCTAAAGCTTAAACCTGTCGTCTAAATCCTCAACGCAAAAAAGTGAGGGCGGCCACACGCGCGCGTGGCCGCCCTCAACTGCTTCAACGTCACGATGCCTCAGCCAGCCTTCGGCGCGACGGCGCGCACCTGTTCGGAAACTCCGTCTTCGTACTTCTTGAAGTTCCGGTTGAAACGCTCGGCGAGTTCGCGCGCCTTGCGGTCGTAGGCTTCGGGGTCTTTCCAGGTGTTGCGCGGCACGAGGACTTCCGGCGGGACTTCGGGGCACGAGACGGGCACGCCGACGCCGAAGATCGGATCGGGGCGCGTTTCGACTTCCGCGAGCGAGCCGTTCAGGATCGCGCGGATCATGGCGCGCGTGTACTTGATCTTCATGCGCTGGCCTTCGCCGTAAGGGCCGCCCGACCAGCCCGTGTTGACGAGCCAGCAATTCGAGTTGTGCTGGGTCAACTTCCGGCCTAAGAGGTCTGCGTAAGTGCCGGGGTGCAAGACCATGAAGGGCGCGCCGAAGCAGGTGGAGAAAGTCGCTTCGGGTTCGGTGACGCCGCGCTCCGTGCCCGCGATCTTGGCCGTGTAGCCGGAAAGGAAGTGATACATCGCCTGTTCGGGCGTGAGACGCGCGACGGGCGGGAGCACGCCGAAGGCATCAGCCGTGAGCATGATGATGTTTTGCGGGTGCCCGGCGTGGCCTTCGGGCACGATGTTCGGGATGCTCGTCAGGGGATAGGCGGCGCGTGTGTTCTCGGTCTTCGACGCATCGTTGAGATCGAGTGCGCGCGTCACAGGATCATAGACGACGTTCTCGATGACGGTGCCGAACATGCGCGTCGTGCGATAGATGTCCGGCTCGGCCTCGGGCGAGAGCCGGATGACTTTGGCATAGCAGCCGCCCTCGAAATTGAAGACGCCGTCGTCCGACCAGCCGTGCTCGTCGTCGCCGATGAGCTGGCGTTCGGGGTCGGCGGAGAGCGTCGTCTTGCCCGTGCCGGAGAGGCCGAAGAAGATCGCCACGTCGCCGGCGTCGCCCACGTTCGCAGAGCAGTGCATGGACATGACGCCGCGCTGCGGCAGCAAATAGTTGAGAATCGTGAAGACGGATTTCTTGGTTTCGCCCGCGTAACTTGTGCCGCCGATGAGGACGAGGCGCTGCGTGAAGTCCATCAGGATGAACGTCTGCGAGCGCGTGCCGTCGCGTTCGGGGTCGGCCTTGAAACTCGGAATGTTGACGATGGTGAATTCGGGCTTGTGCCGCTCGGTGCTGCTCGCTTCGGGGTTGATGAACATGGTGCGCGCGAACAGCGAGTGCCAGGCGAGTTCCGTGACGACGCGGATGGGCAGACGGTAGCGCGGGTCGGCTCCGGCGTAAGTGTCCTGCACGAAGAGGTCGCGCCCGGCCGTGTGCGCCATCATGCGGTCGCGCAGGGCGTTGAAACGCTCGGTCGAAAACTCCTTGTTGACCTCGCCCCAGAAGACCTTGTCGGCGCTCTGCTCGTCGCGCACGATGGCCTTGTCTTTGGCGGCGCGCCCGGTGTGCTCGCCCGTGTCCACGATGAGCGCGCCGTGATCGGAGAAGAGACCCTCGCCGCGCTGCGCGATCACTTCGTAGAGTTCCGGCGTCGAGAGATTCCAGTAGACGTTCGAAGCCTGCGTGATGCCGAGCGTCTCCAGCCCCACGTCGCTGCGCTTGCGCCCGTGCTCCTGCGGCGCGCCGGATTCTTTCGTCAGAACAGATGCTGCCATCTTAAATTCTCCTTAGTTAACTAACGATGAAGTAGGAACGATGAACGCGGAATGAGGAGACAGAAAACAGGAAACAGAAGGAAAGCTGTGGAATTCTGAATTCTGACTTCTGAATTCTGTCTTCTGTCTCCTGCTCCGGTTCATCGTTCATCGTTCCTGCTTCATCGTTCAATTGATAAGGAGTATCAAAGATGGCAGCATCTGTTCTGACGAAAGAATCCGGCGCGCCGCAGGAGCATGGCCGCAGGCGCAGCGACGTGGGGCTAGACGCCCTCGGCATCACGCAAGCCTCCAACGTCTATTGGAATCTCTCGACGCCGGAACTCTACGAAGAGATCG
>DASQDV010000287.1:0-12187 GCA_035633995.1 Pyrinomonadaceae bacterium
CGCAAGGACGAGGAAAATGAGATCGGGTTGAAAGGCGTCTGTGGCGCGCGGCGTCGCGCGCGGCGTCGCGCGCCGGAGCGGATCAGGCGGGGCGACAACTTCCTGACGCAGTTGTGCCTGCGGGCGAAAAGAGGGTTCGAGAATCGCCCGCAGAGCGTCGCACAGTTTCCCTCCCTTGTCATAAGCGCGCAATAAAAGTCGCGGCTGCTTCATGGATTTATGCCATCCTTGACAACCTGTGATGATTATTTAGAACGATGAATTGACGTAAGGATTACGACATGAACTCTGAAACCTGAGGGTATGAATAACCTGTCGCCAACGAGGAAAAGATCAACGGCCTACAGCTTGGGCGCGAGGGCGGTCATAATAGCAACGGAGCATTCTTAAAGCAACCGCAGCGAGAGCAAACGAAGGTTTAACCGGGCACCTGTCTGAACGCTATAAAAACTGCGGCTGAAGTCGGGAAATTCGGCAAGGAAGTGGGCGGGCTTCACGCGGCGAAGCCCGCCCACTTGATGCGTGTTGACGAAAGGCGCTCTGCTGTCGGCGTGACAGTTCGCCCGCGCGACCGCAGCAGTGCGCGCCCGTCCTCTTCTCAGTGATGATCGGGCACGGCGTTCTGGCAGCTTCCCGGATATTTGTCGGCGGGCACGACGCGTACAAGCTGCATCATGCCGCGATCCTCGTGTGCGAGGATGTGGCAGTGGAGTACGAACGTGCCGGTGAAGTCCAGGTAGGTCTGCCGGATCGTGACCTTGCCGGGCGTGATCTGCTTGCCGTCCGGGCTGATCACGCCTGCCGGTATCGCGATCACGTCCTGCCAGATGAAGTCCTTCGGCGGCTTGAAGGTCGTGTACTTGTTCTGCGCCGTCGGCGTGTCGATCCGAATTATTTGAAACGGGTTGATGTGGATGTGGAACGGGTGTGCAACGCTCGTCCAATTCTCAAGCACCCAGTCCTGCAAGCCGTTCAAAGGCATGCACTGATCGACGATTTCGCCCGTCTGCCCGAACTGCTTGTTATTGATCATGAAGTGGGGCGGGTCGTTGTTGGTGCTTCCCGGGCTGGGCGAAGGGGTTGGTGCGGCTTGAACTCTGCCCGCCTCCCACTGGAATTTCACGGGCGAGTTGGGATTCTTCTCGTCCTTCGGGCCGGGCACGCGCAGGTCGCGCAGGAATCTAGGCATGTCAGCCCACTGCGTCTTGGAGGGAAAAGCGCCGTTCGGCAGGGGCGGGGGCGTGCCTGAGACGACCTTGACGAAAAACAGCGTCGTCCCGTCCGACTGGAACGTGTAGACGCCCGCCGTCTTCGGCGCCTGGACGAGAAGGTCTGCGCGGTTGCCGCCCGCCAGCCTGAAACCGCCCGGCACCTGCCCGCCCACCGCCCTCGAATTCAGGAACGGTTGGTTCTGGTAGGTCTCGCGGCTGAACTGCACGCCGTCCTGCGCGGTCTGTTTGAAGTTGAAGCCCTTCACCTCCAACAAGTCGTCGCCGCTCTCGCCCGGATCGTTCCCGACGATGATGCCCGCTTTGTTTCCGACGGTGGCGTTGATGAGTCGCCACAGTTGAACATCGCCCGCCCTCATGGTGATCGTCGGCGTCAGCTTGCCGTTGATGAGAACTTGTTTGATTCCTTTGCCGCCCGCGCCCGCGCGCTCAAGGTTCTGCGTCGGGTCGAACTGCTGGAAGACCATGATTTTCTCGTGCTCGCCGTAAGAGTCTCCCCAGCCGTAGAATTTTCGTATGACGTGATCGTAGCCGCCCGGCTGGCTCGATTCGATGACGAGCGCGCCCGCGAGTCCGTTCAGGATGTGGAGCGAGGTCGAGCCGTGCTTGTGCGCGTGATACCAGTGCGTGCCCGGCGCTTGGCCTGCTTTCCAATTGCCCGAACTGTAGTCGGGGATGCGGAAGAAGTTGGGGAACGCGCCCATGATGTATTGCGGCCACTCGCCTGCGGCGATCATCTGCTTGTTCGCTTCGTAGAGCGAACCGGGCGGGAGCAGGTTGTTCTTCCGGGCGGCGGCGGCAGAGGCGTCGTCGTGCTTCTTGATCAAGTCCATCTGCTCGTCGCGGTAACTTTCCGGCATGTCTTTCCACTCCTGCGGAATCTTGCCGGAGTCGAAGATTTTGTTGAAGGTGGGCGTCCAGTCCTTCTGGTTCGCCTGCGGCATCACCTGCACGAGCACGTTATCGCCCAACCCGTCGGGGCTGGTGTGCGTGCCGTGAAAGTGTATGTTGGCGGTGCTTGAGCCGTGAAAGCAGTTGGGGAACAGGTCTTTGCCCGGATAGATCGTGCCGCTCTGGTCGCAGCCGAAACTCGAACGACCGGGCTGGCTGTTGGTGTCGAAAGTGTAGGAAAACTTGCTGTCGTCAATCTTGTTGAGGAAGGAAATCTCGACCGAGTCGCCGAGCCGTGCGCGCAGGGTCGGCCCCGGCGCGATCTGGTCGCCGGTCAGATTCGGCGCGGGCTGCGAGGCGTCCCAACCGCGATACTGCCTGAGCACCGCCGTGCCGACGTTGGGGATCGTGTACGTGCCGTTCAACATCGTCATGACCATGCGCAACCTTTTTTCGGCGGCGCGATAGCGAACTTCGTTCGGGTTCGTGAAGTCGGGGCTGCCGAGATTCTGCGCCGGTGCAGGCGCGGCGGCAGCGGCGGGAGGCGGGTCAAGCAGCTTCGCCCCCGCCGGAGGGGCGAAACGATGCGACTGGGCGGCTATCGCCGCGAGAACCAGCGCGGCGAAAACCCCGACAGCCTTGACGGTGAAGCTGCGCCGTGATGAGGCCGGTTCAGATGCGCGCCCGGCTTCGACGCGGCGCGCCTTCAGGTTGCGAGGGCTATGGTGTGCCTGTTTGCCGTTGTTCATGTTGCTCCTGTTCGTGTTTCTCGGACAAACTTCTTTCGGCTGTGCCGTTTCTTTGCGAGGCCGCGCGACGCTCCTCAGGCGACTACCATCGAGTATTGAACCTGTTGGAGATTGCGCCCCATCGCGTCGTTGACGGTGAAAGTGAAATTGTAAGTTCCCGACATGGTCGGCGTGCCGCTCACCCAGATGCCGTCGCTGTTGGTCGAAGCGCTCAGGCTCAGTCCCGGCCCGATGCTGCCCGTGCCGGATTTGATCACGTTGCCGTTGGAATCCGTGACTTGGTATATCTGGCCGCTGATCGCATAGGGCGACATGCCGCCTTCCACCACCTGCTGCCGGGTGATCGGCTTGCCTTTGGTGGCCTGCGCCAGGTCGGTCGTCGCGGCGGCGAGCTGGGCGAAGACGTTGATGATGCCCTGCTCGTTGTCATGGAGCTGGCAGCCGTAAGTCACCTGATTGTTGGGCGGAGTCAAGTTGTCGGGCGTGGGGACGGTGCATTGGCTGGAATTCGGAGACGGGTACGTGCCGAGCTGGTTGGTGGCGAGCGTCGGCCAATGAGCCTCGTCGGGGTCTTGATTGGTGAAAAACACGTTCTCGGTAACGTCAATCGAGACGGTTTCAAAAGTCACGTTGCCGGAACTATCGCGTGTGATATTGATCTGTTTCATGAGTTTTCCTTTTGCGTCCAATCCGCCCGCGAGGTGTAACCGCAAAGTGAGTACCAAAGACAGGAACTGCACTATAACATAAGGCTTAGTCACCCCTGCAAGAAATTTTTCAAACCGCGCATCACTCAAATCAACTCTTCGCTGACGAAGCGATCTTCCAACGGATCGAGGGCGGCAAAAGCGCCTGCGCGGACACGTGCGGATGATGCTATAACACTCCGGCGCGGCTGGCGGCGGGCTGTCGAGCCGGTCGCCGCTCAACATCAAAGGGTGTCCCTGAGTAATTTCATTCACGGAGGCACACGAGAGAGCGATGGCGATACGGCAGAGAAGTCGGCGACGGCTGCTGAGCCGTTTGACGGTGGCGGTGCTGGTTGACCGCGCGGTGCTCATACCGGGAACTTCGCGGTTTCGGAAAGGCGTGGGAGACGCTCCGCTGGTGAACGCTTTGCGCCGCATCGTGGAGAAGGCGGTCGTCGGCGCGTACACGGACGTGTCGGCAGTGTCCGAGTGGCTCAGGGAAATGCGCGCGGATGTCGTCTTCAATCTCACGGAGAACGTGGGCGGCGACAGGCGCAAGGACGGCCACGTCTGCGCGCTCATGGAGTTGCTCGAACTTCCTTACACGGGCACGGGGCCGGCGGGGCTTGTGCTGTGTCGAGACAAGGCCGTGAGCAAATTGATCGCCGCGCGCGAAGGATTCAAAACACCTGAGTTCTTCGTGACGCGCGCGAGCGCGCCGCGCCTGCCGCGCCGACTCGCGTTCCCGCTCGTGGTCAAGCCGCAACTGAACGACGCTTCGGTAGGCATCAATCAGGCTTCGCTCGTGCGCACGAAGGAGGCGCTTCTCAAACAGATCGCTTTTCTCGAACAGGCCGACATCGAGGAGATCATCTGCGAGGAATTCATCGCAGGGCGCGAGATGCTCGTCGGGGTTGCGGGGCGGCAGGTGATGCCCGTCAGAGAGTTGCTCATCGGTCGCGGCACGGAGCGCGCGCCCGTGATCGCTTCCTACAGGCTCAAACACGACAAGGCGTATCAACGTCGCTGGTCTGTGAGAACGCGTTTCGCGCGTTTGACGCCGGAGCAGGAGAGGCGCGTGAAGGAGTTGACGCTGAAAACATCCGCCGCTTTGGAACTGGGAGATTATGGCCGCCTCGACTTGAAGCTGACGCCTGCGGGGGAGTGGGTGTTTCTGGAAGCGAACCCGAACCCCGGCCTGTACCCGTTCAAAGGTTCGCGCTACGGAATCTGGTCGGCCATTGATTTCGACAAATTGATCGAACAGATTCTCCTCGGCGCGCTCCACAGGGAGCATTGAACGAGGTGCGGGGGAAATTTATAAGCGGCTGCTCAAGAAGTACCGTCAGGGACTCGTGCAAACAGCTTCTAAGTATCGCCGGACTGGCGACGAAGCGGCTAGAGCGTCTCGACGGGCTGCGAAGACCGTGAGCGTTCACGGCGTCTTAGTTGGCTGATCACTTGAGCCGCCCAGACGCCCGCGTAATGGTCGCGCGCCATCGTCAAGTTGCCGACCAGATTCCCTTCCGTCGGAATGCCGATGACCGCGATGTCTTCGTTGCCTGCGCCTACGCCGCCCACGACGAAGCGCTCGCCCTTCGTCATGTCGATTGCTCCGGGGCGATACGCGTGGCTGTCGCGCATCGTCAAACGATTTTCGTAGGCTCTCACCATGCCGCGCCGTTGGAGGTTTTGATAGAGCGGCGACGCATCGCGCGGGATATGCGCGGGCGGGTAGGTGGCATCGACAAGGATTTCCGCGCGCGCGTTTGCGCCGGGAATCTCATCCGAGCGTAGCTCGAAGCAGCCGCTTGTCTCGTCGGTCAGCACGCGTGGCGCGCGCGCTACAGAGAAATCGAGCAGGCGTGCGCGTTGCAGCGCGAGGAGCTTTTCGATGTTGATGATGGGAGGGCCGAAGGCGACGCGTTTGAGAAGCGGGTAGTAGTGCTCGATCAATTTGCGGTGCGATTGCGGATGAAGGCCGCCGAACGGTAGCACCGAACCGAGGACAGCGCGCACTTCGTACCAGATGTCTATGGCCGATTTGACGCCGCAGCCGGCATGTCCCTGGCGCGCACGCGCGATCTCGCGCTCCAAGTATTGCCCGACGAAAGAGTCGAACTCCGCCGCGCTCTCGTACCGCCTGGTGCCGACGGGGTCGAGCACCGGGCGATAATCGAAACGCTCTTTGTCCGGATGCGCGCCGTGGTAAGCGTCAATCAGACGACGCATCGCCTGTGCGTCGCTCGCGCACGACTCTAAACGCCGCCGCGCGTCTTCGTCGTCGCGCATCACGACGCGGTAGTAGTGAAGTTCCATCTCAAGTTCGAAGAGCGGCCAGAGGTCGCGTTCAAAGTCGAGCTTGCCGCCGGGGGCGGCGCGGCGCAGTTCGTCGAGCGCCGCGTGTGTGAAAAATGTGAGCGGGCGGGCGGTGATGGGCAGGTCGTGCGCCTTGGGCGTCATGGGCAGGCCGGTGCGGCTGTAAGGGAAGATGGCGCGCGGCTCTCTGCCGCTTCGCGTGTAGGCGAGCGAGCCGTCGGCAGCACGCTCGAAGCGCCCGCCGCGCCCTTCCGTGAGTTCGAGGACGGCGTCTATGAAAGTCAGACCCACGCCCTTCATCGCCACGCGCGCGTGCGCCGGAATTTGCTCTAACGTCTCCACCACCGGATAGACGAACGGGATGAACGCCGCCCCTTCGTGGCGTTTGGCGAACTCCTGATAGCGCCGCTCTTCTTCGCCCGCGACGAGCCGCGAATGACCCGTCGCCAGCAGCACCTTCTCGACACGAAACTGCTCCGCCCGCCCGCCCTCGCTCACGAACTCCAAGCTGTAACTGCCGCGCTCCGGCCATACATCAACCACCTCGCCGACGTGACACGCGACCTCGACACCGGGCGGAAGATGTTCGAGCACGCGCTCGAAGCCTTCGATCAGGTAGCGCCCGACGACTGCTCTGGAGAGATATTCGTTGCCCGTTAAAGGCGTCGGCGGCTGAAAGGTTTTTTGATACCAACCGAGGAAGTCCAGCCCGCGCCCGGCCACGACGGGCGGGTCGTCCGCCTGCCACAGGTCAATCTCGCCGACGCTGATGTTGACCAGAATGTATTCGGGCTGCGCGGGGTCGTAGACGGGACTTGCGCCGAAATGCGCGGAGCGATTGAAGACGTGTATGTGGAGCGGGCGGCTCAAGGGGCGTGCGCCCGCCTCTGCCAGCAGCCTTTCCAGACAGTAAAAACCTTTGGGGCCGAGTCCGACGATGGCTACCGTGTGAATCGGCGGCGCGTCCGCTTTCGTTCCCTCGCTCAATTCATCACCCTCGATCACAGATATTGACATCAACCGGGGAAAACGACAGACTAGCCACACCTTCAGTCTTTTGCAATCCTCGTTCTCGCTGGAATCTCAAACTGAACCGGAACGCCGCCATTGAAGAAGGACACCGAAACTCCCGGCCTCATTTATCAGCCCGCCGTCAGCGGCAACGCGACCTTCAGCCGCCTGCCGCACACCACCGAACTCGATACGGAAGAGATTGATCTGGCCGTGCTCGGCATCCCCTTCGACGGCCTCGTGACTTACCGGCCGGGCGCGAGGTTCGGGCCGAGCGCCATACGCCAGTCGTCCGTCCTCTGTCGCGGCTACAGCCGGCAGATGGAAGTGGGCGTCTACGAGCGTCTGCGCGCCTTCGACGCGGGCGACGTAAACGTCAACCTCTTCGACTATGAAGAGACGTTTCGCCAGATCGAACAACGCATTGCCGGCTTGCAGCGACGCGGCGCGGCGGTCGTCTCTCTAGGCGGAGACCACTCGATCCTCCTGCCCATCCTGCGCGCGACGAGCAGGAAATATCCCAACCTCACGCTCATCCAGTTCGACGCACACACGGACACCTCAGACGCGACTTCGGGACACAAATTTCATCACGGCACGTCCGTGCGCAGTGTGATTGAAGAGAAACTGGTGCGTGGAGATCACATCTTCCAGATAGGCACGCGCGGCTCGGTTGCCACCGCCGACTATCACGACTACGCGAGAGAAGCGGGAATCCACACGCTCGACATGCGCGCATTTCACGACCCGCCGACGCGCGCGTCGTTTTTAGAGACGCTGCGCGCGGTCGCCAAGTCCGCTCCCTGTTATCTCACGTTTGATATAGACGGGGTTGACCCGGCGTTCGCTCCCGGCACGGGCACTCCGGCGGTCGGCGGACTCACGAGCTTTGAAGCGCTCGACATGATGCGCGCGCTCGGAGGGCTTCACTTCATCGGCGGCGACGTGGTCGAAGTCGCGCCCGCCTACGATCAGTCGGAGATCACTTCGCTCCTCGCGGCGCAAATCGCCTTCGAGACGGCGGCGCTCATTGCACTAGGGCGGGTTGCCTGACCCACTCCGCCCCCAGCACTTCGCCAATCGTCGTGAAACCGTATCGCTGCGGGCAGCGCGTCGTCGCCAAATCTCTGCCGACGAGGCGCGAGCCGACCAGATACTCTTTCCCCAGTCTCTCCTGACACCACGACAGAACGGTGTCGATACAGGGCGTCGGGACGCGCGCCAGTTCCGCGATGCCGCGAATGACGACCAGCCCGAACGGCACGTCTTCGGCCAGAAAGCGGTGGTTGAAGTCCGGCACGTATTTGCTGTTCCCGGTGCGGGTCATGGGATGCGTGATGCCCTTGTAGCCGGAGTTGGTGCGCAGCGCCGTCATCAAGTTGGTTTTGTCTTTAATGTCGTTGCCGTAACAGGTGATGTCCCAGTCGTACATCGGGATGACTTGCGAGAGGTCTAAAGGCGGGTGCTCGGCCATGATCCGTTTGCTTAACCCGACCACTTCGTCGCTCACGCTGCCGAGCAGTTCCGCCGTGCCCTCGTCCACGCCCTGATAAAACAGGGGGGAACGCTCAAGCGCCGCGCCGTCCCAATCTTTCCAACGCCCGTACATGATGGGCGGGTGGCTGTAGGCGTTCGGCGACCTCAGTGTGATGCCGAGCAGGTGGCCTGAGACGGCCAGCTTCGGCGTCTCTCCCAGCAGCCGCTGCATCACGGCCAGCGGGTCTCTCACTCTCGCCCGCATGAGGTCGCCTTCGAGCGCGCCGACCAGTCTGTCTTTGATGCCGAAGATGCCGACCGTCCGGCCAAACTCCGTGAGACGGCAAATCCAGGGCAGCGACTCGAAATTCATCACGACGCAATTTTTCAGGCGCTCGCCCAGAGCCTCTCTCACGTCGAACTCGAATCCGTTCTGGCCGGGGAGGCCGACGATGACACAGCCGTCCTCGATGTAGGGACGGAGCGCCATGAGATATGTCCAGTGCATGAAGGCGGGCACGGCGAAGATGATGAAGTCGCACCCGCGCGCCTGCTCCGGCTCGTCCGAGACGGTGAAAGGTTGCGCCCTGAGCGCGACGCGTTCGCCGTGCCCGTGACGCACGGTGACGGTCAACATTTCGTCGCGGCGCATCGCCTCGCGCCACCTGCGGATTTTGTCGGCGTTCTGAGTGAAGACACGCACGTCGACATCCGGCTGCGTGGAACAGAGCCCGGCCAGCACGTGTGCGCCGCCGCCCGTGCCGCAGATGAGAACTCGAATCGGATCGTTCATGGCGTCGTCTCCCTGCTCTTCCAACTATTCCGCCAAACTATTCCGCCAACTGCTTCGCTGTTGCTCCGCTTGTGACCCAGCCTGTTACTCCGCTTGTTACTCCGCTTGTTACTTCGCAGTGAAGCGCTCTTCGTCCGTCAGCCGCTCGCTCATGCCGTGTATGTTTTCCGGCGAAGCCGTCTGCGCGAGCGCGGCGGGACTTCGCCCGGCGAAGTCCTCGACGAACGCACGGTAGGCGACGCCGAACGCATGGCGCACCCTGCGTGCGACGCGATGGCCGTGATGCAGCGGCGACAGAAACAGCAGTGCCGCGATGATCAGAGCCGCGCCGCCGAGTTGGGCGACGCTCGGCGGTTTCTGCCCGGACAGGTCTGCGAGCGCGTAAGAGGCGAAGACGCCCGCCAGCAAACTTGAAGCGCGGTTGAGCGGGATGCAGAAAGTGTTTTCTCTGGAGTCGAGATAAATGAGCGTCCCGAAGAAGTAGAGGCAGGCGTAGAGCGCGCCGATGAGGAGGCCGGGCGCGGTCGCGCTGCCGTCGAAGAAGTTCGTGAAGCCGTGCCGCAGGTCGAGCATGATGTCGCCCCGCCCGATCAAGGCGAAGAGGGACGGTATCGTCACCAGAAAAATCGCCGCCACCGCCATCTCTTCGACCAGGTAACGATAGGTGACGCTCCTGTCTTCCGACTTCCCCAGCTTGTTCAGGCACGGCAGGCGAATCAGGTAACCGATCATGTAGGCCGTGATGTCGAGCGCGACCACTACAGTCATCTGGTAGTTATTCACGTCGGCGAGCGTGATGAAGACCGCCGCGAGGCTGAGCGCGAGCGCCGTCCACGAAAACCAGCGCACCCTGCGCCGGAAGAGAAGATCGACGGCGGGCGCGAGGATGAGGACGCCGCCGCGCAGCAGCAGGATGGCGAAGACTATCGAGACGCCCGTGAAGGTGTAGGCCAGCGTCGTCGTGCAGATGATGATGGCCGTGCCGAACCCGGAAAGGAAGACCAGACGGCTCGGCCAGATAACGTTCACGCCGAAGACCCGGCGGCGCCCCGCATACTTCCACCACCCGAAGAGAGACGCGGCGGCAAGCAGCACGAACGAAGTGCCGATGACGGTTGCGGGCAGAAGCTCGAAACCCTTCAACGTCTCGTTCGTGCCCGGCAGTAAACCCGAAGTGGTCGCTTTGAGCAGGGCAGCGTAGGGCGCGTAGAAACCGAAATAGCCGAGCGCCAGACACCAGATTCTCAAGTTGAATCGTCGTCTTGTGAAGGCCACTTAAAACCTCCAGTCTCGAAGAAGCGGGACAGATGCCTGAAGGAACTTGCGCGCTATTGCTTTCTTATGATTTGCGTAAAAGACAGGTCGTGAGACAACCCAGGGTTCGCTCGATTAAGGTACGACGGGAGGTGGTCAGCGTCGGCGAGGAGCGCGTGCGAAACCAGACCCGGCAAGAGCGCATGGACAATAGCCAAGTACGCGAGAAAAATCAATTGATTTTTCTCACGGCCTCGCCCGGCCGTCGAAAACCGCGCGGGCGCGAGCGTCTGCGCGCGTGCCACGCGGTGCACGGTGCGCGCTCGCACGCGGGCGCGCACGGAAGAGGCTAGACAATCAAAAACGATTTCGCTATACAGTAGCGAACCGCTGCCCTGAGCGAAACGTTGTCCTGTCGTTTGCAGCCGAACCTGACCGAGGAGATGCTAGAGATGGTTGCCAATCCCCCGGAGGACATGCCCCGCATCGTCCCGCACCTTTTCTACGATGATGTCGCCGCCGCGATTGACTGGCTTGTCGAAGCGTTCGGCTTCGTCGTGCGCGTGCGGATGACCGACCGCGAAGGCGGCGTCGTGCACGGCGAACTCGAATGCGCCGACAGCCTCGTCATGCTCGGTCTGGCAGCCGAGAACGCGGCGTGGGAGAGCCCGCGCACGCTCGACGGGCGCGTCAGCCAGCGACTCTACATCTACGTTGACGACGTGGACGCGCACTGCGAGCGTGCGCGCCGCGCCGGGGCACAAATCCTCTACGAACCCGGCGATCAATTCTACGGCGACCGCGTCTACGAATGCATAGACCCCGAAGGCCATCGCTGGAAGTTTGCAGAGCACATCCGCGACGTGGACATGAAAACCTTGCAGCGACCCGACTGAAACACTGACCATCCTACTGAAACACTCACGTCGAAAGAATCATACTCACGATGCGACACACAAAAAGTTTCCCCCGTCTCTGCGCCCTCACGCGGCGCATAATATTTTCCCTGTGCGTTGTCCTCGCAGTTTTGGGCGCGCCGCAGGTCGCCCCGTCGCAGACCGCTTCGACGAGCGCCGTGTCGGGCAGAGTCGTTGACAGTCGCGGCGCGAGCGTGGCGGGAGCGGAAGTGGAGTTGAAGAATTCTGCGACCGGCCTCGTCCAGAAGCGCCTGAGCAATAGTTCGGGGCAATACGAGTTCTCCCCCGTCCTGCCCGGCGATTACGGCATCAGCGTGCGCGCGCACGGCTTCCGGCAGGCGTTTGTCTCCGATCTGAAAATCGAGGTGACGAAGTCTTACAGCTTCGACGTGCGGCTTGAGGTGGGCGACGTGTCGGAGACGGTCAACGTCGTCGCGGGCACAATCGCGGAGTTACAGAAGACGGACGCGACAATCGGGGGCGTCGTGCCCGGCAGGCCGCTCGTCTACCTGCCGTCGCTGGGGCGCGACGCGGTCGAGTTTCTCACCCTCCAACCCGGCACCAGCCCGGAGGCGGGCGACGCGGACATGGGCAATCGCGGCGGCGCGGTGACGGGCGCGCGCACGGATCAAAGCACCTTCACGCTCGACGGCATAGACATCACGGAGAATTCGACGGGCGGCGGCGCGGGCTTTCGCACGATGCTGCCCGTGCCCGTCGAGAGCATAGAGGAGTTTCGCGTCGGCGTGACGAATCCGAACGCTTCGTTCGCGCGTTCGGCGGGCGGGCAGGTCGCGCTCGTCGGGCGGCGCGGCTCGAACGACTTTCACGGCGCGCTCTACTGGTATCACCAGAACGA
>DASQDV010000288.1:0-7983 GCA_035633995.1 Pyrinomonadaceae bacterium
GGCGACCTGCGCGACGCGGAAGGCGTGCTCTCGGATCACGATGCGATTGTGTTGGACTTTCGGCTTGAGAGTTGAACCTGTAATTCTCCGGAGACAAGAGAGTCAGCGCGAGGGAATGCCTAACACATCGCCTTTAGACGCCGCATCCATCCGCCCTTTCACCCAGCGATAGCCGAGCAGGAGCGCGAGCACGACGGCGAAGAGGATGGGAACGGTCGTGTCGGCCTTGACGCCCATGTAGAAGTGTATGACGCCGCCGACGGCAGCCACATAAGTCAGCTTGTGCAGTTGCGCCCAACGCTTGCCGCCGAGCCGCTTGACCATCCCGCTCGTCGAAGTCGCGGCGAGCGGCACGAGCAGGAGGAAACTCGCCATGCCGATGGTGATGAACGGGCGCGCGTAAACGTCTTCGACGATCTCGCGCGCGCCGAAGAACTTGTCGAACCACACGTAAGTCAACAGGTGCAGGCAGCCGTAGAAGAACGCGTAGAGGCCGACCTGCCGGCGGAGTTTGACGAGCCAGTTCGCGCCCGTCAGGCGGCGCAAAGGCGTGACGGCGAGCGTGACGAAGAGGAACACGAGCGTCAAAACGCCCGTCGCGCGCGTCGCAAACTCGATGGGGTTCGCGCCGAGTTTCCCGTAGTAGGCGTCCCACGCGAGCAGCGCGGCGGGCACGATGCCGTTGACGAAGAGGACGAACCTCGTGAATTTGATGTCGGGCGCAAACATTCACTACTCCCGCGTCAGAAGTTGACTCGCAAATCCATCCCCGCGTAAAGCTGCGCCACCTGGTCGGCATAGCCGTTGAAGGGCAGCGTGTCGCGCAAGCCGAATTCCCCGATGCGCCGCTCCTTCGCCTGACTCCAGCGCGGGTGATGAACTTTCGGGTTCACGTTCGAGTAAAACCCGTACTCGTCAGGCGCGGAGATGTTCCACGTCGCGGGCGGCTGCCGTTCGGTGAGCGTGATCTTGACGATGGACTTGATGCCCTTGAAGCCGTATTTCCAGGGCACGACCAGGCGGAGCGGCGCGCCGTTTTGCGGCGGCAGCGTCTCGCCGTACAGACCGCTCGCCAGAATGGTGAGCGGGTGCATGGCCTCGTCCAGGCGCAAGCCCTCGACGTAAGGCCATTCGAGCACGTCGCCGCGTTGGTTCGGCATTCGCTTCGGGTCTAAGAGCGTCTGGAAGGCGACATACTTCGCCTGACCGAGCGGCTCAACCGCCTGCAACAATTTCGCCAGCGGAAACCCCACCCAGGGAATAACCATCGACCAACGCTCCACGCAGCGCATGCGATAGACGCGCTCCTCAAGCGGCGCGAGCTTCAACAAATCGTCCAGATCGAAGGTGCGCGGCTTCTGCACCAGCCCTCCGACCGCAACCGTCCAGGGGCGCGTGATGAATCCGCGCGCTGCGCCCGCAACCTCCGTTTTGCCCGTCGAAAACTCGTAGAAGTTGTTGTAATTCGTGATGTCTTCGTAAGAGGTTGGAGCCTCGCCGGTCGGCGGCGGGAAACTCTCTGCGCCCGCCTGCGCCGTCTGCACGCCCTCGATCTTCTCGCCTTTGACGGGCGGCGGCGCGGGCACGGCAAAGCGGCGATAGACGAGTCCGGTGGCGGCGGTCGTCGCGGCGAGCGCCGCCCCGCGCATGAAGTTGCGGCGCGTCAGGTACAATTTCTTGTCCGTGATCTCGCCGCTTTTGATGTCGTCCGGCTTCTTTATCAACATCTACGCGCTCTCTCACGACTCCGGCATCGCTTGTCGTCTGTAACGCCGGATACTCTCTTATCACTTAATGCCGAAAAGCGTCGGCAATATTCCCGACGACTTGAACTAAAAATACGCGCGCCGCTTCGACAACGGATGTTTACGGGGAATTCCCAAACTCTACGAGGCTTCTGCCCGAAATGCAAAGGCACGCGCCGCACGCGCTAATCAAAGCGCGTGCGGCGCGTGCCCCGAAGTTTGAGCCGCGTGTGATCGCCGCTTTGCTTCTTCTTCCTGCGTTTAGCGCCTTTACCAGCGCGGGATGATGTCGCCCCAGCGCGGGCTGCCGTTGCTGCCCGTGCCGCGCCCGCCCGTCGTCACGCCGCGTTGCGCGCGCAGGATCGAAGCGGCGTCAACGAGCGAACGCAGCGGCACTTCGCCGGAGAAACTTTTGTCGAAGCGTCGCTCGAAGACGTAGAGCGGGAGCGTGAAGGCCGTGTCCAGTTCGTACCGCACCTGCCCGCGATTGCTGAAAGCCGACCAGACCACGTTCGGGATCGAGCGCAGGTTGACGACGACCGGCAAGTTGAATTGCGCCCCGCGTCGCCCGCCGAGTTTCATCGAGCCATCGTAGTTGCCCGCGATCACGTCCTCGTTGAAGAGGCTCAGGCGGTAGTCGAAGTCTTTAAGGCTGACGGGAATCGGCGTCGAAATGTCCAAGCCCAGATTGAGCCGCGCCGTCTGGTCGCGGAAGTCTATGGCTTCGAGCGTGATCTCGTTCAACTTCATGTTCACGAGATCGTTGCCCAGACGATCCGTAGAACGCTGCGCCTGCGCGCTCGCGGCAAACGCGAACACGAACACGAAAGGCAGCGCCAGGACGAAAGCACGCGCCGCGCCCAGCTTTGCAGACATTTTTTTCTCCCGCATCTGTTTCATATTCACTCCTCGTCGCAACCGAAATCCGCGCGCCCGGCGACCCCGAAAGACCGCAAACCAACCCGCCGGCGCACCGCTCCATTTACAAGCGGCGTGCCGCGCGCGTGGTGCGGCTAAATGGTGAAATGATTGGCCTCAGAGGGCGGCGGGCGGGGCTTTACCTGCACGAAAAGGGCGCGCTGCCGACGGTATCGTGTGCGGGGAAAAAGCGATGCCGGGGGATTGACAGAGGCGTGCGCGCCCGGGGTGTGCGTTTACGACGAGCAACTAACGGCGAGGCGCTTGCCCCAATCGGGCGGCGGCGCGGCGTAGCGCTCCATGTCGGGCTGCTCCGCGAAAGGCGCGCTGAGGAGCGCGTGCAGGCGTTCGATCTCCGTGTAGTCGCGCCGCTCGACCGCCGCGCTGATAGCGTTCTGCGCGAGATAGTTGCGCAGCACATACTTCGGATTAACGCCGTCCATCCGGGCTTTTCGCTCCGCGTCGGTGCTCGCCTCCCTGAGCAGGCGTGCGCGGTAGCGCGCCGCCCACGCGTCGAAGGCCGTAGGCTCTACGAACATGTCGCGCAGTTCGTCGTGCGGCGCGTCGCCCGCCGTTTTGAAGTTGCCGAGGCGGCGAAAGAAGTTCGTGTAGTCAACCGCGTTCGCTTCGAGCAGGCCGAGCAGACTCAGGATCAACTTCGCGTCGTCTTCCGCTTCTGTGGACAAGCCCAACTTCGCGCGCATCAGTTCGCCGTAGTGCGCGGCGAAGGCTGGCTGGTAAACCTCAAGCGCGGCCATCGCCTCGTCCACCGTCATCAGGCTGACGAGTGTTTGCGCGAGACGACTGGCGTTCCAGAGGCCGACGGCGGGCTGCTGGTCGAAGGCGTAGCGGCCTGAATGGTCGGAGTGGTTGCAGATGAATCCGGCGTGGTAATCGTCGAGGAAGCCGAACGGCCCGTAGTCGAGCGTGAAGCCGAGGACGGACATGTTATCCGTGTTCATCACGCCGTGCGCGAAGCCGACCGCCTGCCAGCGCGCGATGAGCCGCGCCGTGCGCCGCGTCGCTTCGAGCAGGAACTGCCGGTAGCTGTCTTCCGCTTCGACGAGTTCGGGGAAATAATTGGCGATGCAGTAGTCGGCCAACTCGCGCACGCGCTCGTGCTGGCCGCGATAATAAAAGACCTCGAACGTGCCGAAGCGGACGTGGCTCTCGGCGAGACGCACGAGCATGGCCGCCGTCTCAATCGTCTCGCGCCTGACCGGCGCGTCGCTGCCGACGATGCAGAGCGCGCGGCTTGAAGGGATGCCGAGCGCGTGCATCGCCTCGCCGCAGAGGTATTCGCGGATGGTCGAGCGCAGGACGGCGCGCCCGTCGAAGCCGCGCGAGTAGGGCGTCTGCCCCGCGCCCTTCAAGTGCAAGTCCCACTTCTCGCCGCGCGCGTTTCTCACTTCGCCCAGAAGGATCGCGCGCCCGTCGCCGAGTTGCGGCACGTAGCTGCCGAACTGGTGCCCCGCGTACAACATCGCGAGCGGCTCCGCGCCGGGAAGCGCGCGGCCTCCGCTGAAATATTCGACAAACTCCGGGCGCGACGCCTCGCTTCGGTCGAGATCGAGCAACTCCGCCGCCGCCGTCGCGTTGAAACTGACGAGATAAGGATCGGGGAAAGAGGTGGGCGCGACCCTCGAATAAAAGTGCGCGGGCAGCCGCGCGTAAGTGTTATCGAATTGCAACTCTTCTATTCTGCGCATCCGCTTGAACCCCCCTTGCCCCGTTCGCATTCAGCCCTTCAACCCGCCCGTGAGCGCGCCGTGCAGTTTGCCGAGCGCGGCGTCGAGAATATGGTCTTCGCGCGCGATGCACAAGCGCATGTAATTGTCCCAACGGTCGCTGTCGGTGAAGGCGTTGCCCGGCACGGCGGCCACGCCCGCTTCCGCGATCAGACGCTCGTTGAGTTGCATGGCGTTGCCGAAGCCGTCGGGGATGCGCGCCCAGACATAGAAGGTCGAGCCGGAATCGTAGATGCGAAAACCCAACTCTTCGAGCACGGCGACGGTGCGTGCGCGCTTGCCTTTGAAGCGTTCGCTCAGGCGCGTGTAGTAACCGGCGTCGGCCATCAATACCTCTGCGAGGGCTTTTTGCAGCGGCGTCGGCGAGCAGACGTAGAAGACGTTGTTGGCGTTATTGAGCGGCGCGACGAGTTTCGCGTCGCCGTAGGCGTAGCCGAGCCGCCAGCCGGAGATGTTCCACGACTTCGAGAATGAGTTGACCGTCACGGTGCGTTCGCGCATCCCCGCGAGCGTGGCGATGGACGTGTGCGGCTCTCCGGTGCCCGAGACGTAGTGCTCGTAAACTTCGTCCGAGATGCAGAGCAGGTCGAATTCCTGGCAGACTTCCGCAATCGTCGTGAGTTCCTCGCGCGAGAAGACTTTGCCGGTCGGGTTGACGGGCGTGCAGACGATGATCGCGCGCAGCGGAAACTCGCTCCGCGCCTTCAACTCGCGGACGCGCGCACGCAACTCGTCTCGCTCGAACCGGAGCGCGTCGCCCGACAACTGCAAGACCTCCGCGCGCCCGCCCAGTTCTTCGATGATGCGGCGATGATAAGGATAGTAAGGCTCGAAGATGAGAGTGGAGGACTTCCGCAGGTACGCGTCGGCGAGCGCGACGAGGCCGCCCGTCGCGCCCGGCGTGATGATGAGTTCGAGCGGGTTGGCTTCCGGGTCAACCGCGATTCCGTTAAACGCCTCGATCTTCCGGGCGACCGCGTGCCTGAGTTCGCGCGCGCCTTCGGCGGGGCTGTAATGATTCTGGCTGGCGGCGATGAGTTCGCCCGCCGCGCGCGCCAGTTGCGGGTCAATCGCCAACTCGGACTGTCCCTGCACCAGATTGCCGTCCGGCGGCACGAGCCGCGTGATCAGCCGAATGTCGGGCTTGACTCTCTTCATCTCAGTCACCATAAGCAACTCCTTTCGCGCGCGCCGCAGCCTGTGTGTCGGTTATACGGTGGCTTGCGAATCACCAATTATAGAGCGTTGGTCGGAACGACAAAATTTCGAGCGCTTAATGGCGCGTGCGCCTGAGCAGAACCAGCCCGAGTATGAGAAAGACGATGCCGACGTAAATGAAAGTTCGCTGGCTGGCGATGCCGATTCCGAGAAAGGCCGTTCCGAGCGCGATGAAAGGGATGCCGCGTTTCGACATGATGGTCGCCTCCGCTAGAGGGGTTCGCTGTGTTTGTCTCGCCCGCCCGTGATTCGTTGACAGTCTAAGATACTTTTGAAACGCGAAAGTTTCAACGGCGCGCAGCCTGCGGCGGCGGAGGCTAATCCGAATTAGCGTCGAAATTTCGCGGAGCCCGTTTGAAATTAAAGTTTCGCGGGCAGCTTTGCTATACTCGCCCGCATGCCAAAAAAGAATTCTCCGAACAGCGTCACGGTGGGGCTGGTGCAAATGACTTGCGCGCCCGAGCCGGAGGCCAACATGCAGAAAGCGATTGCGCGCATCGCTGAGGCGGCGAAGCGCGGCGCGCAGGTCGTCTGCCTGCAAGAACTTTTCCGCTCGCAGTATTTCTGCCAGACCGAAGACATCGAGTTGTTCAAACTGGCCGAGACGATTCCTGGCCCTTCGACCGAAGCCTTGAGCAAAGTGGCGCGCAAGCACAAGGTCGTCATCGTGGCCTCGTTGTTCGAGAAGCGCACCGCCGGTCTCTATCACAACACGGCGGTCATCATCAACGCCGACGGTCAGGTGGCGGGCAAGTATCGCAAGATGCACATACCCGATGATCCGCTCTACTACGAAAAATTCTATTTCACGCCGGGCGATTTGGGTTTTGCGAGCCACGACACGGATGTCGGCAAGATCGGCACGCTCGTCTGCTGGGATCAATGGTTTCCCGAAGCCGCACGCCTGACGGCTCTTTCGGGCGCGCAGTTTCTGTTCTACCCGACCGCCATCGGCTGGCTGCCCGACGAAGACGAAGAGATGAACATGGCGCAGCACGAGGCGTGGGAGACGATTCAACGCGGGCACGCGATTGCGAACGGTGTCTACGTCGTCGTCGTCAATCGCGTCGGCGCGGAGGGCAAGTTGAAATTCTGGGGTCAGTCGTTCGTCGTCGATCCGTTCGGTCGCATCGTGGCGAAGGCTTCCGCCGACAAGGAGGAAGTCTTAGTCGTCGAATGCAGCCTCGACAACATCGAGCGCACCCGGCAGAACTGGCCTTTCCTGCGCGACCGTCGCATCGAATCTTATCAAGGTCTGGGCTACCGCTTCCTTGAGCCGCCTGCGACGAAATGAACAAGCAGCAGACTCCAGCCCAGCTCGGCTTTCGCATGCCGCCCGAATGGCACAGGCACGCCGCGACGTGGCTTGCGTGGCCGAAAGACCCTCTGACGTGGCCTGAGCGCGTGCCGCAGGTGGAAGAAGCTTATCTGGAGATCATGGCCGCGCTCGCGCCGCACGAGGCCGTCAACCTGCTCGTTGACGACGAAGCGATGCAGGCGCGCGTCAGCGCCCGCTGCAAGTTTGAGGGAAGCGAGCGCGTGCGCTTTCATCGCGTCCCGACCGTCGATTCATGGATACGCGACTACGGCCCGAACTTTCTGATCAACGAGCGCGGCGAACTCGCCTACAACGACTGGATTTTCAACGCGTGGGGCGACAAGTACGACGAGTTGAAAAAAGACGACGGTATTCCGAAGCAACTGGAAAGCGTGTTGCGCGTGCCGCGTTTCGAGCCGGGCATCGTGATGGAAGGCGGCTCGATAGAAGTCAACGGCGCGGGCGTCGTGATGACGACCGAGCAATGCCTGCTCAACCCGAACCGCAACCCGCACCTTGATCGCGGCGGCGTGGAAAAATATCTGAAGGATTATCTCGGCGTCGAGAAAGTGCTCTGGCTCGGCGAAGGCATCGTCGGCGACGACACGGACGGGCACATTGACGACATCGCGCGTTTCGTCGCGCCGGACACAATCGTCTGCGCGCTCGAAGACGACCCCGCCGATCCAAACTACGAATTGCTCCAGGACAACTACCGTCGCCTGCAACTTGCGACAGACGCGCGCGGCGCGGCTTACCAAATTCACGCGCTGCCGATGCCCGGCCTCGTCGGCGGCAGAGAAGACCGCTTGCCAGCCTCTTACGCAAACTTTTACATCGCCAACAACGTCTTGCTGCTGCCGGTCTTCGGCCACCCGAACGACGTGCGCGCCGCAGACATCCTGCAACATCTCTTGCCCGAACGCCGCGTCGTCCCCATCGACGCCGAACAGCTCGTCTGGGGCATGGGCACGCTCCACTGCCTGTCGCAACAGCAACCGGCAGTTTGAGTTTGACGAAAGAGCCGCGACGGGGC
>DASQDV010000289.1:0-6832 GCA_035633995.1 Pyrinomonadaceae bacterium
CACGAAGTTTTTTTCGCCAACTGGGACGATCTCGACGGGCGCGAGTTCACGCGCATGTTCCACGACAACGCGAAGAAATTCGTCACGCCGCCGCCGCTCTCCGGCATGGACTTGATCTTCGTCTACAAGATGGAGGGTTTCTATTTCGACCTGCCGAAATTCTTTCACATGGTCGAGACGTTTGCCGGAGCGGCGCCGCACGTCGTCAACGACCCGCGCACGATCAGGCACAACATAGACAAGCGCTACCTGCTCGATCTTGAACGCCGGGGAATTCTCATCCCTCCCACGCGCCTGTTCGACGGCGCGCTCAGAGAGCGTCTGGCAGCGGGCGAAGCGTTCGTCCTCAAGCCGATAAGCGGCGAGCGCGGGCGGAACGTAATCCTTGTCAAAACGCCCGACGAACTGGCCGCCGTCGAAGGTCTGGAGGGAGAGTATCTGGCGCAGGATTTTATTCCGAGCGTGCTGGAAGGCGAGCGCAGCCTGGTCTTCTTGGGGCATGAATACCAGCACGGCATTCTGAAGAAACCGGCGCCGCGCGCCCTGCAAGAGTTTCGCTGTAACATCTCCGAAGGCGGCACGGCTGTGCTCTACGAGCCGACGGCGGAGGAAATGGATTTCGCCGTGCGGACGCTTCGCGCCTACGAATCGCTCGGCTGCCCTGTCCACTACAGCCGCATAGACTTGATCCCGACCGCGCGCGGGCCGATGCTGATGGAAGCGGAACTTATCAACCCTTCGATCTTCGCGCGCTACTTCGACCGGGGACAGGAGTTCGGAAAAAAGATCGCGGCCTATTTCGACCGGCTTCTCAGAAGTTAATGAGCGCAAACTGAAAGGTTGGCGCGGCGTCGAACATAGCCTGACCGGGCAAGTGTCCGGTCAGGCTGTTTCGTTATCTGCACGACTTTGCCGCCGCCGCTTTGGTATCACGCGGCGACGGTCGCGTTCAGCGAAGTGCCTTCGGCGGCGTGGTGACGACCATCAGCTTCCAGTTTTTGATGGGCGCTTCCTTCAAGAGCAGGCTGTAGCGCGAGTCAACGAAATTCGTGTCAAGGTTGTTGACGTAGTATTTGAGCGACTTTGTGAAGGCACCCTGCGGCGCGTTCGCGTAGCGTTGTTCGAGGTAGTAGGGCGGGATGGTCTGGTAGTAGATCGTGGCCGTGACGGTGACGGCACCAGTGATGCGCGCGTCCAGCGGAACTTCGTAAGTTACGAGGTCTGTGCCACTCCCGTCGAAGTAGTCGGGATTCGACGCCTTATCCACGCCGTGCGGCGCGGTGTCTTTGGCGTTGGGGCCGTCTTCGCGCCAGCCCTGCGGCATCAGGCGATTGTCTTTGACCTGATTGGCGAGGCTCAGAAAACTCGTGGTGAAGTCGCCGTTGGCGTCCTTGACGAGTTCTTCGTAGATTTGCACCTTGCTTTCGCTGTCAATCGTTTCGTAGTGCGGTTGAAACTCCTGCTGCGGGTTGGACGACTTGGCGAACGACTCGGTTTTCAACGGCGTGAACAGCCCGTTCTTCCAGATGCCGATCACGCCATTCTTGTTCGTGTCGCCGGAAACCCAGTAAGTCTTTCCGCCCACGTTGACCCGAAACTCTATGAACGCCCGCCGGAAACTCACGCCGGAAGGAAATTTGTGCCCGGCGAGGTTGGTGACCTTGACTTGCGCGCGCAAACCTTTCGGCGTGCGCCGGAGCGAGGCGATCTCGATCTGCGCGGTTTCGTTGCGCGCCATGTCGAGCGCCGATTTTTTCGTGAGAATCATGCTGGGGACGGAGTTGCCCCACGTCGCCATCGGATCGTAGAAGGGGATGGCGACGTTGTTGTTATCTTCGCTGGTCGAGATGCCGAGTTGCGCGGAGAACTGGTTGAAGATTTCCATGACGAAGAGGTTGAGGCCGACGAGCGTGTGCCGCGAATAGCCGCCCTCGGAGTTGTTGTTGGTGCCGCCGCTCGCGCCGCGCACGCGCAGGTGTATCTCTTCGTCGGGCGCGCGATATTCAGCCGCCGCGAAGGTCTCATCCTCGATGCTCGCGATCTTGAATTGCAGTTGCTGCCCGGTCTTGCTCGGATACTGGCCGGGCATGTGGCACTGCTGGCACGATTGCGCCGCAGACCTATCGACGGGCGGGCGCTCGTCCTGAAACTTGCTGTTGCGCCATTCGAGATACGTGTTCTGCTCGTGCTCGACGCGCTGCTTCGGGTTGGTGAAGACGTTGTCGCCGGGCTTGTAAGGTTTCCCCGGCGTGAGCACGGGCAGGAGTACCGTGTGACACGAGCCGCACAGCGCGGACTTCTGAATCTGGTTCTCCTTCGTCTTGCGCGGCGTCAGGCCGAGCGAATTTTTCATCGGGACGGTGGCGACATCCTCGTAGGGGCCGAAAATCTCGTCGGGCTTGCCCGTGTTGAACTTGCCGGTGTAGGTGGCGGGCGTGCCGAGTCCCTCGTCGGAGATGTGATGACAGACGGCGCACGAGACGCCGTCGCGCGCGAGCCCGCCGTATTCGGCGTTGGGCTGCGCGCCGAAGCGGTCGAGGTATTCCAACTTGAATTCGTAAGGCTTCTGCGTGTCGAGCGTGATCTGCCGCTGCCCCATCACGCCGTGACAACTCATGCAGGTGTTGACGATCTGATCCTTGATGTCGGGGTACAAATTCAACTCGGTCTCCAGTTGAGCATAGAAGACCGGGTCGCGACCGGAAAGCCCCATCAGAGACGAGCTCCACTCGCTGTAAGGCGAAAGGTTGAGGTCTAACTCGGTCGAGGCTGTCGGGGAAGTGTTGTAGATTTGCGGGTACATCATGTTCGGCATGGTGGCGTTGTTCTGCGTCGCGTCGTGGCAGCCGATACATTGATTGGAAGTGATGAACAATTGCGGCTTCTGCGACTGCGGCCTTTGCGTCGCCGTGTCGTACCACTCGCCGACTAACAGCTTCGGCGTGGGGGCGGCAGACGCTCGCGCCGCGCGATGAGCCGTCGCCGTCGGCAGGCTGCTGTCGCCGGCTTTTTGCGCCTTCTCGCTTTCGTTAGAGCGTTTCAAATGTACGTTTTGATCGTCTTCGGGCGAGAGACGCTCTCTGGGCGCGATGAGCGATAAGCCCCCGGGTTGCGCTCGGCGCGGCGCGGGCGACGCCGACGCAACGTTGATCTGGTTCGGCTGCATCGTCGGGTTGAAGGTGATCGGATTGCCGAGAATGTTGTTGAGCGAGGAGAAGGTCAGTTCGGTTTTCGCGGAAGCGTGGCAGTTGACGCAGTAGAGGCCGAAGCCCGCATTGGGGTAGGTGTAGTTCGGATACGTGCCATAACTGAGCGGGTTGCCGTCGCTCCAGAACCAACCGTCGTATGAGCCGCGTTTGTCCTTGACCATGATGGCGAGGCCGGTGCAGCGATAAGGATTGCCCTCGCCGAACGGATCGTTACATTTATACTTCTGGTCAACCGCCTGCTGCGCCGGGTTGGGATACATCTCCTTGATGATGGTCGCGCCGTCGGGAATGTCGCCCTCTTTGCGGTCGCCGTCCTTGCCGCTTCCGAGCCATTTCACGATTTCGGGCGAGTAATAAATCTTCACGGAGTTGTGTGTGCCGTAAGTCTTGCCCGCGATGAAAGGGCCTGTGTCGCGGATTTGAAAATCCTGTTTCCAGCGCGGGTCGGTTTTATAACAACCCTTGTTCGTGTAATCGCTCAGGAGTTTCTCGAAAGTTTCCACGCCCTTCTGGCTGGGGAGATAAGGCAAAGGCCACGCGCAGATGTCCTGCGGCGCGCCCGCGTTCGACTGAGCAGCCGCACGACGCGTGGTGCCGAATCCGGCGGGGTCGAACGCTATCAGACCGACGAAAAAAAGTGTGTAGAAGCAGCAGGTAAGAATCTTCGCAATCTTCATTCCGGCCTCCTCACGAAAACTGGGCAGACGATTTTCAAGAAATAACTTGAGAGCAAGCGTGTTGGGTGAAAACACTTTGGCGCGGTGCAAGAAGCTTGAACGCTCAGCGAGGCGGAAACTTCGGAGAGAAATTTTCTCTCGGTTGAATACGTTTAACTTTTCAAAAGTAGAAACCGAACGACAGATAGGTGAGAACGAGACTTCGCCTGCACTGTATGAGCCGCGCGCCTTGCTTGTCAACAACTTTTATGAAAAAGCCATCATGCGCACGACGCCGACAAGGATAACAAGCAAGCGCAGACTTCAGGGGCGGCCATTGTTCAAAGCGAATCCACGAGTCGTTGAAAGTAGTTGACGAAGGCGAGACGCGTATCGATCAGTAGTTTCCGGTTGTGGAACGTGGTGAGCACCGTCCCGCAGCCGTTGATTTCGTTGATCTCGTCGCCGATGAAATCGACCGAGCCGACGCCGATGCCCGACAACGCGCACAGGCGGCGCGCAGCGGCCAGATTCGCCGCGAAATTGTTGCGCGACTTTTCATCGTAATCGTAGGTCGAGACCTGAAAATCATCGCTCCAACCCGACCAGGGCGTTTCGTGGCCGCGAAATTTGCGCCCGCCGACGAATTCGCCGCCCGCGAACCAGAGACGCTTCTCGTCGCCCTGCCGGAAGACCTGAAAGCAATAGTCGTTCAAGTCGCCGCCCGCGCGCGCGAGTTCGCGTTGAAATTCGACGAGGGATTTTTCGTCCGCGAGCAGGCGCACGCCGCTTGAGCCTCCACCCCAGACGGGTTTGACCACGATGCGCCGCTCGCGCTTGAGCAGATCGCGCACCTCATCAATGCTTGAGAAAACGTAAGTCGGTATGACGCGCGATTTTTTGAAATCGAGAGTTGCGAGCCAACTTTTCAGCGCCCGCGCGTCGGCTGCGGGCGAGTTGACCATGAGCCGGACGCGCCCCGCGCCGAGATGCCGTTGGTGAAAATCAATCTGCGCGTTGAAGTAGTCGCGCCGCGCGCGGAAGCCGAAGCGGCGTTGATCCAGATAGAAGCCGTCGCTGTAGACGATCCACAGGTCGGCGGCGGGCGTCAACATCCCTGCATCTTCGAACGCGCCGCCTTTCACACGCCTGTAGGCGCGCACACGCCCGCGTCTGAAATCGTAACCGCAGATGGGAAGCACGTATAAGTCGAAACGGCGGTTCAGCACGGAGACGAACTTGCGCATCGTCGAAAACTCGCGGCTCTCGATAATCAGCGGATTGACTGTGAGCAGAACAGTTTTCTTCATCGTTCCCGGTCAGGCGTGGCGACTTAACACGTTTCTCAAAGTTGAGAAATTAACTCGTGCGTGAAGTTCAGGGCGCGGCAAACTGGAAGTCCAGGAAGTTCTTGCAGAAGTCGAGTTTCGCGTCCAGTTCTGCTTCGGAGTTTGCACCGATGTTGACGAGGCCATAACGAAAACTCTTCCCGTCCTGCATGATGCCGGACAGAAGATCACCTGCGGAGACATGTATTTCGACGCGCGCGTCGGGGAATTTCGACGCCAATTCGGCAAGTTGTTCGGCGGAGGGCGCGCGTACAACTCTACGGTCTTCAAAGGTGCGGAGCACACAACTGGCGGCCAGTTTGAACTCGCCTTGCCCGCGCGCAATGGCCGGTTCTTCGCCGAGCGCGATTTGCAGGAGCGGCGCGTAAGAACTCGTGCCGTCAACCTTCTCGAACAGATCGGGAAACTGCGAGGCGATCTTCGGGTTGACCTCGATGATGTGAATTTCGTCGCGCGCCGCGTTGTACATCAACTCCATGTTAAAGAGCGCGTTGTCATAGCCGATGCCGGAGATGAACGTCTCCGCGATTTGCGACATACGCGCCTGCACGCCCGCCGGCAGACGCGAAGGATAGACGAAGCGCTCGAAGGAGATCGTGCCGGGAAACATCACAGAGTCAATGATGCCGAGCGTCCGCGCACGTCCCTGAAACACATAGCCTTCGAGCGAAACCTGCGTGCCTTCGAGCAGCGTCTCGGCCAGCAGGTGAGAAGCATCGTACTCGTAATTCGTGTAAGCCTTGAGCAGGTCGTCGAAGGGGCGCACGAACCATGCGGGCATGAGGCGCGTGCGTGCGGCGCGCCGGAGTTCGGGCAGGGAAGAGACCTTCTGCGCGTTGATGGAGAAACAGGACTTGACGGGTTTCAGAAAAAGCGGGAAAGGAATGTCGAGCGCGTCGCACGTGCAAGCGTTCCCCGGTCGCACGATTTGAAAGGGAGGGGTGGCCGCAGGCGTCAATTTTTGTTGCGCCGCCCGCGCATAATATTTGTGCTCGCACAGCAGCACGCTCTCCACTTTCGTCCCCGGCAGCCCGAGACGTTCGGCGACGATGCTCGCGACAGCCATGCCCGGATAGCCGACCGCCGAAGTGACGCCTTCGATGCGGTCGCGCGCGTAGCGCACGACAATTTCTTCGATGAGCGAGAGGATGTCGAGTTCGGCGTGAACGGATTTGGTGTCGTCTGAGAGTTGCCGTCCGAAATACTCGTCCGCAAATTCCTGAAAGATGACGCGGCAATTTAAACTGGCGGCGACGGCGGGCAGATGTCTGTACTCCCTGACGGTGGGACAGAGGAGCAAAACTCTTTTCATACTCAATTCAAATGGGCATCAGGCCGCAGCGCCGCTCCAGGACAAAGAATCGCAAATTGAAACCCGATTCTTCAGCCCGCAATCCGCACGCAGGCCACGTTAAGAACACTGATCTGAGTAAAGCTGTTGGGTTAAATGTGACGGGTTAGAGAAGTTCGCCATTTTCGCCGGTCGCATGAAAACGCACGTTATCCCCGCAGGCAAGTTGGTGTCAAGAGGAAAGTTTTGGGAGTACAAGGCGCGCCGGGCGCGCACCTGTGGCGGCGACAGTCACGCCGTCTCGGCCATCGCGCACGCGAATAGAGA
>DASQDV010000290.1:0-6440 GCA_035633995.1 Pyrinomonadaceae bacterium
GAGTCGTCATTTTTTTCAAGCCAATCTTCCATGACTTGTTTTGACTTCTCGTTTCTAATTGCCTCAATCTCGCTGGCAATATGCAAAGCGCGAGATTTAACTATCCGGCTTGCTATGAACTTAAATTCTTCGACGCTCATCGAGCCGAGATCGCCCTGTGCGCGCTCGCGCACGGCGAGGTTCGACTGCTCCATCTCGCGGTCGCCGAGCACGAGCATGAACGGCACTTTCTGCAACTGCGCGTCGCGTATCTTCGCGCCGATCTTCTCGCTTCTCGTGTTCACCTCGACGCGCAAGCCCGCTTCGCGCAGTTCGCGTGCGACGCTCTCGGCATACTCGTTGATGCGATCCGTGATCGGCAGCACCGCGACCTGCACGGGCGCAAGCCAGAGCGGAAACGCGCCCGCGTAGTGTTCGATCAAAACGCCGAAGAAGCGTTCGATTGAGCCGAACAGCGCGCGATGCACCATCACCGGGCGGTGCGGCTTGTTGTCTTCGCCGATGTACTCAAGCTCGAAGCGTTCGGGCAAGTTGAAATCCCACTGCACCGTGCCGAGTTGCCACAGGCGCCCGATGGCGTCCTCGATCTTGAAGTCGATCTTCGGGCCGTAGAAGGCCGCCTCGCCTTCGACGCGCTCGTACGGGACGCCGCGTGCGTCCAAAGCATCCGCGAGCGCGCTCTCTGACTCAGTCCAGTCCTCTTCCGCGCCGAGATAATTCTTGTTCGTCTCGTTGCCCTTGACCGACAACTCGAACTTTACTTTCTCGAAACCGAACGTGCGGAAAACTTCCGTAACGAAATCCACGCAATCGCCGATCTCTTTGCGCACCTGTTCGGGCGTGCAGAAAAGATGCGCGTCGTCCACCGTGAAGCCGCGCACGCGCATCAAGCCGTGCAGCGTGCCCGACAGTTCCGCGCGATAGACCGTGCCCATCTCCGCGTAACGCTGCGGCAGTTCTCGATACGAGCGTTGCTGCGATTTATAGATGCCGATGTGAAACGGGCAGTTCATCGGCTTCAGGCGAAACTCCGTCTCTTCGAGTTTCGTCGGGGCAAACATCGAATCGCCGTAGCTCTGGTCGTGCCCGCTCGTGATCCATAACTCGCGCTTCGCAATGTGCGGCGTGTAGACGAAGCTGTAGTTGCGCTTGACCAACTCCTCGTACAAATAATCTTCCATCTTCTTCCGAATCATCGCGCCTTTCGGATGCCAGAAGATCAAGCCCTGCCCGTAATTATCCTGAATCGAGAAGAGATCGAGTTCGCGCCCGAGCCGCCGGTGGTCGCGCCGCTCGGCCTCTTCGCGCTGCCGCTGCCATGCGTCGAGTTCTTCCTGCGAGAAGAAGGCCGTGCCGTAGATGCGCTGCATCTGCACGTTCTCGGCGTCGCCCATCCAATAACTGCCGGAGAGCGTGAGCAGTTTGAAGGCTTTCAACTTGTTCGTGTTCGGCACGTGCGGGCCGAGGCAGAAGTCTATGAACGGCGAACCGTCTATGTAATAGACGCTCACTGTCTCGCCGCCCTTCTCTTCGACCAACTGGCACTTCAGAGGCTCGCCGCGTTCCTCGAAGACGCGCAGCGCATCCGCTTTGGAAATCTCTTCGCGGCGATAGGCGAGATTGCGTTTGGCGATGTCGCGCATGCGCTTTTCGATCACGGGCAAGTCTTCGTCCGTCAACTGGCGCGGCGCGATCACGTCGTAGAAGAAACCGTAGCGCGGGTCGTCCAGAAGCGCGGGGCCGATGCCGAGTTGCGTGCCCGGAAAGAGATCGAGGACGGCGGCGGCCAAAAGGTGCGCCGTCGAATGGCGCAGCACGTCTAACCCGTCGCGCGTCGCGGGCAGCACCGGCTCGATCTCGACCGTCGCCGTGCCGCTGTCGTCGCCGTTCGCCCCGTTCGGTTCCAGCTTGAAGGCGAGATCAACTTCGCGTCCATCCACTTTGGCCGCAAGCGCCTGCTTCGCCGTGTCGCGGTCGAGCCGCTTCAAAGCCTCGCCCACGCTCACGCCCGCAGGCAGTTGTATGGCCTGCGAGCCTTCTTTCAGTTGTACATTTAATTCACTCATCGCCTGTTATCTCCGCGAATGTTTGACGAGCCGGGCACACCCGCCGTGCGCATAAATGAGAACGCACGGCGCGCCCGCTCGGTCTCCCGGGTTGGAAGAAAAACCCGTCCTGGACACGAGCGGCGGCCTTCGCGGAAGCAAAAGCGTCAACCTGATTCTGAATTTCGCGTTCGTCTTTAGGTGACGAACAAATTTGAGATCGGATTCGACAGAAGCGCCTTTGCCGTGCGACGCCGCCCGACGTATCGGGGCGGGTCAGCCTTGATTAGAATCGAAACGTAGTTCGAGTTCGCGTCAACATAAAAGCAAAGGTCTTCCGGAGCTCACTGTCGAAAAAAGGAAAATGGTAGGCTCGTGGGGATTTGAACCCCAGACCCCTACCGTGTCAAGGTAGTGCTCTACCCCTGAGCTACGAGCCTACAACTACAAACACCAATCGCTTCAAACATGTCTGAAAACGAACTCGTAAAGTAACAAACGCCTCACACCCGTGTCAAGCAACGCGTCTCCGTGTCCGGTCGCGGCGCTAAATCCCTAATTGAGATAAGGCCGTCCTCGCCGCCGTCACTCGCATCTACTGCTCCGGTCACCACCTCCTAAAAATTTAGTTGACAATAACACCGTCCGGGCGTAGTCTCCTAAAAACTTAGGAGGCAGGGCGCATGGCGCGAAAGAAGAACGAGCAATTAACGCCGCTGGAACTGGAGATAATGAAAGTCCTGTGGGAGACAGGGGCGGCCAACGTGCAGACCGTGCAGGGGCGTCTGGAGCGCGAATTGGCTTACACGACCGTGCAGACGATGCTCAACGTCCTGCATCGCAAGGACAAGGTCACGCGCGAGTTGAAGGAGAAAGCCTATTTTTATCGCCCGGCCGTGACGCGCCGGCAGGTGATGAAGCAGACGGTCGGCGACCTGGTTGACCGCATGTTCGGCGGATCGGCTGAGAGTCTGGTGATGAGCTTGCTGGAGACGCGACGCCTCACGCCGGAAACGCTCGCGCGCCTGAACGCGGCAATCGACGGGGAGGCCAAAGATGGACGCGATAAATAAGTTCGTGCTGACCTTCCTGCTCAACGCCGCCTGGCAAATCGCCGTCGTCACGCTCGCCGCCTCGCTGTGCGCGCGTTTCCTGCGCGACGCGCCTGCGCGTTATAGACATGCGCTCTGGGTGTCGGCGCTCGTCCTGAGCATCGCCCTGCCCGTGTGGAGCGGGTTCAACTTTAGCCTCGACGCAAGGGAGACGCCTTCGACTTCACACGCGACGACTATTTCGCGTGAGAGCGACGCGCCCGCCCCAGTCGTGTCGGAGGCGATGCGACAAACAGAGGTCGTTGCCGCCGCTTCGTCTCAAAACGTTTTCCGGTTTGAGACGCTCCTGCACAAGCGACGGCAGATGTTACCGGCGATGCCGACTGTCGCCTTCGCCGCCCTGTTCGCCTACGCTCTTTTTCTACTCTACCGTTTGAACGCGCTCAGGCGCGCATGGCGGCGAACGCAGGACATTCGCCGCTCGGCCTGCGCGCGCGAGATTCCCGAAGAGATGCGACGCGCGGCGGCGCGGTGCGCCGTCCTGTTCAAGTTGAAGAACGTGCGCATAGCGTGTTCCGCGAAAGTGGACGCGCCGGTAACAATCGGGTGGCGCAAACCAGTCATTATTCTGCCGGAGAGTTTCTTCGCATGCCCGGCTGCGGAGACGCTCGCCTCCGTCGTCGGCCATGAGATGGCGCACATCGCGCGGCGCGATTTTCTACTCAACCTCATTTACGAAGTCCTGCGCCTGCCGATTTCGTTTCACCCGCTCGTGCTCCCGGCGACGCGGCAGATCAACCGAACCAGAGAACTCGCCTGCGACGAACTTGTGGCGGGGCGTGTCCTTGCGGCGGATGCCTACGCGCGTTCGCTCGTGCGCGTAGCGAGTTCTCTCATATCCCCTGCCGGACACACGTACAGTTTGGGCGTGTTCGACGCAGACATTCTGGAGGAACGCGTAATGAGACTTATCGAAAACAGAGCGCGCCTGAGCGTGCGCGCCGGAAGAGTTGTCATGGCCGCGAGCTTCGCGCTGTTGCTCGCCGCCGCACTGTCCACTTCGGTCTTCTCGCTGGGCGTCCGTTCCTCGGCGCGCACGTTTGCATTCGCGCCGGAACGGGCGCCGCAGGCGCAGGCCGAAGCGGGAGAAAAAATCAGGGCACTGGCCTCAGCCGATGCCCGCTCGCGTGCGGCGGCGGCCTGTGCGCTCGGGCGCAAGGGCGCGTCGGAAGCGATACCGTCGCTCATACAGATGCTCGGCGACGATACGGCCATCGAGCCTTTGCGGTGTTGGGGTGAAAACGGTTCGTGGAGTCCGGCGCTCGCAACGTTCAAGCAGGCGTCTCCCGGCGAAGAGGCGGCGATTGCGCTGGCGGCGATGGGACAAAGCGCCGTCGAGCCTTTGATCGCCGCGCTCGGCCACGCGAACGCGAGCGTCAGGCGCAACGCCGCGTGGGCGATTGGCGAAGTCACGGGCGGCATCACGATCAAACGCGATAGCGCCGTCGCTCCTTTGCTCTCGGCTTTAAACGACGGAGACGAATGGGTGAGGACGGCGGCCTCGCGTGCGCTCGGCGAGATCAGGGACGACCGCGCGGCAGAGAGTTTGATCAATGCGCTCGCGGACAGTAGCGCCCGTGTGCGCGAGATGGCGGCGTGGGCTTTGGGCGAGATGAAGGAGCGGCGCGCGGTGCAAAGTCTGGGCGCGATGCTTTTGAAGGACGAGGCGGCGGACGCGCGCCGGATGGCGGCATGGGCGCTTGGTGAGATTCAAGACCCGAAGGCCGTCGAACCCTTGAACGCCGCGTTGAACGACACGGAGGCGCGCGTCAGGGCGAAAGCCAAATGGGCGCTCTCGGAAATCCTGTCCGACGAAGGCACAGAGGAGAATTAGGGTCGGGGCGACGAATAAAGGAGTAAGGATTTGAGAAACAGGTTAATTGCTCCGCTGATATTGTTCGCTCTACCGCTGCTGCTCTGGGTGTGCGGGCAGCCCTGTGAGGGTGCGGCTGCCCGCCGCCAGACTTACGAGTTCGTCAACGGTCGCTGGTTCGACGGGCAGAAGTTCGTCGCGCGGAAGTTTTACGCGGTTGGCGTACGCTTGACTTCAAGGAAGCCCGCGCGGGTTGATTCCGTCATAGACCTCGCGGGCAAGTATGTCGTCCCGCCCTTCGGAGAGGCGCACAATCATAACGTCGAGTGGCGGGGAGAAGAGGCGTTCACACGCACCCGGCGTATGTATCTGGAAGCAGGCGTCTTCTACGTCAAGAACCCGAACAACCTCCCCAGAGCGCGGGCGCCTTTGCTCGGCAGGATAAATATCCCGACAAGCATAGACGTGGTCTTCGCCAACGGTGGGTTGACCGCTACGGGCGGGCACCCGCTCGGAGTCGTCCGGCGCAACCTTGAGCGCGGAGGGATGACTAAAGAGGACGCCGAAGGCGCGTTTTACTTCGCGATTGACAACCTGGCCGACCTGGAACGCAAGTGGGAGACGATTACAGCCGGA
The DNA here is from genome assembly GCA_035633995.1 of Pyrinomonadaceae bacterium. Classification (GTDB taxonomy): domain Bacteria; phylum Acidobacteriota; class Blastocatellia; order Pyrinomonadales; family Pyrinomonadaceae; genus JAIVJZ01. Next base: position 5,607 of record DASQDV010000290.1, read on the forward strand.
AGACCCGATTTCATTAAGACCTATCTTCAATACTCGGAGGAATACGCAAAGCGCAGGGACGACGAATCATACATTGATTGGAGGGGGCTTGACCCGTCGCTCTTACCCGCCATCGTCCGGCGCGCGCACCGTGCGGGCTTGCGCGTCTCAACTCACGTCGAGACGGCAACCGATTTTCATCATGCGGTGGTGGCGGGAGTTGACGAGATAAATCATATGCCCGGGTTCAGACCCGAAAAGGACGATTGGGCGAAGTTTCAAGATTCCGCGCGCTATAAAATTTCCGAGACGGACGCGCGACTCGCGGCGCGAAAACGCGTTGTCGTAGTCACCACGTTGGTCTCCGCCATAGACCGCGCTTTAGAAAAAAGAGAGGGCGAGGCGGCAGTCTCCGATGCTTTGCGCAGCCTTCTTGTTCATAACCTTCAGACGTTGAACAGGCACGGTGTACGCATTGCGATTGGGAGCGACAGCTACCGGCAAACTTCACAGGTCGAGGCATTGAACCTACATAGGTTAAAGGTCTTCGATAATCTCACGCTGTTGAAGATGTGGTGTGAAACGACCGCGCGGGCGATTTTTCCGAACCGCAGGATAGGGCATTTGAAAGAGGGATATGAGGCCAGCTTTCTCGTCCTGAACGCCGATCCTCTCGAAGACTTTAACAACGTCCGGAAGATCGACATGCGAGTCAAGCAGGGTGAAATCCTGTCACTACAACCTTGAGACGGCGCGCCTTCCTGCGCACGCGCGATCCGGCGAGTCGCTCTCCAACGATTCCCGATCTCCGGAGCAATTTTTAAATCAGGCGTTGGCGGCTTCGGCGGCGACGCG
>DASQDV010000291.1:0-2211 GCA_035633995.1 Pyrinomonadaceae bacterium
GAGGCGGTCGTCCTCGCCGAATCTAAATACGGCACCATCGGCACGGTCGGCTCGTACACGCCGCCGCGCTCGCCCGGAAAGTTCAAAGGCGCGGGCGTCGGCCCTTCGCCCGCCTACAGCTATTCGGCGGCCATCGCCGAAGTTGACGTTGATGCGGAGACCGGATTCGTCACAGTCGAGCGCATCTGGATCGGTCACGACATCGGCCAGTCAATCAACCCGATGCTCGTCATGGGACAGGTCGAGGGCGGCGTCTACATGGGACTCGGCGAGGCGCTCATGGAAGAGATGACGTATCGCACCAACCGCAACGTCGTGCACAAATTCCCTTCGCTCCTCGAATACAAAAGCCCGACGACGCACGACATGTGCGACGTGAAAACCTACCTCATCGAAGACGCCGATCCGAACGGCCCCTTCGGCGCGAAAGAGGTCGGGCAGGGGCCGCTCCTGCCCGTCATGCCGGCGGTCGCCAACGCCGTCTACGACGCCGTCGGCGTGCGCATAGACGAAGTGCCGATCACGCCCGAAAAAGTCCTCGCCGCGCTGCGCGCCAAAGCACAGGGCAAGCCCGCGCGCTTCGGCCCGAAAGGCGTGCCCGTCGTCGAATGGCCTGAATCGCTCAAAGTCGCCACGCCCGCCGAGGGCGGCGACGGGCGCGAGATGCCGCGCGTGGCGATTCACTCTTGATCATTTGGTTGAGGTGCGAAGTTGAAGCTGCCGAACGCTGGTCGCGCAGTTGTGGATATTGCAAAGTTGCGCGATTACAGTTTGAATGCGGCGCATCCAGAAGGCAAACACAAAGCGCGCATGTTTACAGCCTTGTTGGGGTTCACCAGTTCTGATGCCGACAAGTTGCGAGAGATGATTCTATCTAACGTCCGGCAGCAGGAAGCAACTCAAGGTAGCGTGGATCAGCACGGCACACGCTACACAGTAGACTTTGAAATACAGGGGTTGTTCGGCATAGTAATAGTTCGTACTGCTTGGATGATCGATACGGGCGAAACCGTGCCGCGCCTCGTTAGTTGCTATGTGATAAGGAAGTAAAGCAATGGACGAAATTAAACTCCTTGATGTAGTAGCCGTGATTGAAGATATTCCCGAACACGGTTTGCGGCGTGGTGAAGTCGGAACGGTCGTCGAACGTTGGAAAGATGGAGCCTATGAAGTCGAATTTAGTGATGACACTGGCGAGGCTTACGCGTTCGTCGCCTTGCGCTCAGATCAACTGATGCCGCTGTATCATCGCAAACGTGATGCTGCATGAAAGCTAAGAAGAACGTTAAGGATAAGAAATCCAAGACACACGCTGAAGAGGTTGTTCGATAAATCGAACAATGAAGGAAGCCTGCCTCAGGCCATGAAAATCCCTGCCATAATTTCACTGGCCTCCGCTCTCGTGCTGGGTTGTGTCTCTACATGTATGGTGCAGGGTCAGGGCGTTTCAGGCGCAGACGGGGGGCGCGGCCTTCGCCTGGATCAAAGTGCTCCGGAGGAGGTCATTAAAGCCCTCGGTGCCCCGGTTAAAGATCAGGTGGGAGCACTTGAATGCGAGGGAATCGGCGGGTGGATTACTCAGAGGCGCAAGGAGAAAATTTTCAGAAACCTGGAGTTTAAGGATACAGGGGGTCGCGGCAAGGTGATTCTTTCATTTCTTGACGGTAAACTCGTCAAGATACGTTTGGAGGTGAAGGAGACGCCTATCTTCCCACGCAGCCTCCCGAAGATGTACGGGGTCAAGTTCCTGCCGCTCGTCTACCGTAAAGACATCGAGCAGTTCAAGAAGGATTACGCGCGCGACGACGTGGAAGGTTATCTGAAACTCTACCCGCCCGTTTACCATCTCGTCGCCCTCTCCGAGCGAAGTTTCGTCGTGGCGAAGGTAGATAAAATGAACTTCATCTCAAACGAGATGGCGAAATCTCTCGGTCTCCCGGAGATGCCGAAAACCCATCCCGGCAGGGTATCTGTCATCGAGGTATTCAGTCGCTCACTGGAAAAGCGTGATGCTGCTTCAAAGTAGCTCACCAGACGCAAGGATTAAACCTATATGATGAGACTTCCGAAGTTTGAGTATCGCGTGCCGAAAGAAATGAGGGATGCGGTGCGGATGATGGCGGACGCGGGCGCGGCGGGGCAGTTCGTCGCGGGCGGGACGGACTTGTATCCGAACATGAAGCGGCGGCAGCAGACGCCGAAGACGGTCAT
>DASQDV010000292.1:0-3334 GCA_035633995.1 Pyrinomonadaceae bacterium
CGCGCTGGCGCAGGCGGCGGCAGAGGTGCAGGGGCATCCTTCGCGCGAACTCAAACTCGTCGGCATCACGGGCACGAACGGCAAGACGACGACGGCGCACCTCTTGGCGTCTGTGTGCGAGGCGGCGGGCGAGCGCGTCGCAGTGCTCGGCACGGTCGGCTATCGCATCGGCGCGGAGCAGTTCAAGGCCGAACACACGACGCCCGAAGCGAGCGCGGTGCAACGCTTCCTGCGCCGCGCGGTTGAGGCGGGCTGCGCTGTGGCGGTGATGGAGAGTTCGTCGCAGGCGCTAGACCTGAGGCGCTGCGACGCGCTCTCGTACAGCGTCGCGGTCTACACCAACCTGACGCGCGATCATCTGGACTATCACGGCACGATGGAAGATTACTATCAGGCCAAGCTGCGCCTCTTTGACGGGCGGCTCGGCTCGCGCCCGCACACTTCCGTCGTTAACCTCGATGATCCATACGGCGTGCGGCTCGCGGGTGAACTCAAGGAGGGCGGCGCGCGCATCATCACTTACGCACTCGACGGGGAGGCCGACGTGCGTGCGCGCGATGTTCGCTACACGCTCGACGGCATGCGCTTTTCGTTGAATGTGTCGGGTGGTGAATCTCTCGTTCGCTCGCCGCTCGTCGGGCGGCCGCATATCTATAACATGCTCGCGGCGACCGCTTGCGGCCTCGCGCTCGGTTACGATCTCGGTGTGATGGTGCGCGCGTTTGAGACTTGCGCGGGCGCGCCCGGCCGCTTCGAGCGCGTCGAGCATAAGGCGGGCGACTTCGCCGTCGTCGTTGATTACGCGCACACGGACGACGCGCTGAGGAATGTTCTCGGCACGGCGCGCGACGTGGTGACAGGCACAGGGCGCGTCATCACGGTCTTCGGGTGCGGCGGCGACCGCGACCGCACGAAGCGCGCGCCGATGGGCGAGGCCGCAGGCGAGTTGAGCGACATCGTCATCCTCACCTCGGACAACCCGCGCACCGAAGACCCCGAAGCCATCCTCGCGGATACGGAGATTGGCCTGCGCGCCGCCGGAAAACCTTACCTGAAACTTGCGGATCGCCCCGCGGCGATCTTCCGCGCGATTGCCGAGGCGCGGGGCGGCGATGTCGTCGTCATCGCGGGCAAGGGGCACGAGGACTACCAGATTATCGGCACTGAAACCATTCACTTCGACGACCGGGAAGTGGCGCGCGAAGCACTGGCCGCGCGGGCATAATTCGAGGGATGAAATGAGAAGAGTCTGGCCCTGGCTTGCGTCCGCGACGGTGCTGGCACTCGCCGTGTTCCAACTCCGCCAGCAAGGCCGCCTGTGGTTGTGCGCGTGTGGCCGTGTGCTCCTGTGGGCGGGCGACGCCTGGAGTTCGGATAATTCTCAACACCTGTTCGACCCTTACAGTTTCACACACGTCCTGCACGGGTTCGTCTTCTGCGGCCTGCTCGCGTGGCTGCTGCCGCGCGTCAGTTGGGACTGGCGGCTCGCGCTCGCCGTCGGGGTCGAGGCGTTGTGGGAAGTCTTTGAGAACTCGGCTTTTGTCATCAACCGCTACCGGGAAAACACGCTCGCGCTCGGTTACACGGGCGACACCATCATCAATTCTTTCGGCGACATCATCGCGTGCGCGCTCGGATTCATAATCGCACGCCGACTCGGACTGCGACGCTCGCTCGCCGTGTTCGCCCTCACCGAAATCGTGCTGCTCATCTGGATCAGGGACAGCCTCATCCTCGAAGTGCTGATGTTGATCTACCCGATAGACGCGATCAAGGCGTGGCAGATGAGCCACTAGCCGCGACCGCCCGACAGATTATCTTCGTCGTCTGCGGCTGCGACTTGCGAAGTGATGCGGTTGTGTCTCGCCCAGTACCAGTAAACGGGCAGGCCGAGCAGGATCAGGCCGAGCCCGATGAGCGCCTGTTTGGGCGTCGTCAGGAGCGTGTTGACGAGCAGCCAGCCGGTGACGAGCAGGAAGAGGATGGGCACGACGGGATAACCCCACGCGCGGTAGGGACGTTCGGCGTCGGGCATGCGGCGGCGGAAGATGAAGACTGAGGCCGTCGTGAGGCCGTAGAAAATCCACGAGCCGAAGATGACGTAGTCGGTCAGGGTGTCGAACGAGCCGGAGAGCGCGAGGATGCCAGCCCAGATGCCTTGCAGGACGAGTGCGCCGACGGGGACGTGAGTTTTCGGCGAGAGCCGCGCGAGGTTCTGGAAAAAGAGCCGGTCGCGCGCCATCGCGTAGGGGACGCGCGCGCCCGTCAAAATCGAAGTGTGCAGCGTGCCGACGGAAGAGAAGAGGAGCGCGGCGGCGATGAGACTCACGGCGAAAGCGCCGAGGAAGGTGCGCCCCACTTCGGAGGCGACCGAAGAAGCGGCGGGAACGCTCGCCACCTCCGTCGGCGCGAGCGCGTAGAAGTAGGCGACGTTGACGAAGACGTAGAGCGAGATGATCGTGATCATGCCGCCGATGAGCGCGAGCGGGATGTTGCGCTGCGGGTTCTTCACCTCGCCCGCGACGAGCGTTAAATTGTTCCAGCCGTCGTAGCCCCAGAGCGCGCCGAGCATGGCCGCGCCGAAGCCCGCCAGCCCCGCCCGCGCGCCCGCGCCCACGCCCTCGCACGTGCCGCCCGCGTTCGCCATCCCGAAATGCGACCAATCGCCGCCCTGCGCAAACAGGAGCGCGCCCAGGCCGACAAAGAGCACGAGCGCGATCTTCACGCCCGTCAACACCGTCGCGATATGGCCGCTGACGACGACCGCCGCGCAGTTGATGAGGGTGACGACGGCGATGGCCGAGAGCGCGACGACTTGCAGGTAGCCGAAAGGGAGCGCGAAGCCGTAGAGGTTGAGCGTGAAGAAGGTCGCGTTAAGCGCGCCGCCGGTCAGGATGTTGAGGAAGATGGCGAAGGCAACGGCGACGGAGGCTTGCGAGCCGGTCTTGGCGATGAAGATTTGCATCCAGCCGTAGAGGAAGCCGAGCCGCGCGCCGTAAGCCTCGCGCACGAAGACATATTCGCCGCCCGCGCGCGGCATCATCGCGGCGAGTTCCGCGTAGGTGAGCGCGCCCGCGAGCGAGAGCATCCCGGCAGCGATCCAGACGGTGACGACCATGCCCGGCGTGCCGACATTGCACGTCATCACGCGCGCCTTGAGAAAGACGCCCGTGCCGATGACGTTGCCGATGACGATGGAGACGGCGGCGAGCAGCGTCAGCCCGCGTATGAGTTTGACGTGGTCGGTGGCTGGCTTAGTTGACATGGTTTCGCGTGTCTGGCCTCAAGGTTGCAGCAGGGCGGCGCGTTGCGCGGCGCAGCGCTGCTGCGGCGA
>DASQDV010000293.1:0-4555 GCA_035633995.1 Pyrinomonadaceae bacterium
CGCACACTGCTCGTCCAGAAACTTGCTCCGCTTCGACGGCTCAAGTTCCAGCGCGTCGTTCAGCAGTTTTTCGACTTTTAGCCAGACCTCGTTTCGCATCGCTACACACAAACGCGCATTTTGTTGACGAAAACTGACAGGCGAATTTTCAGGAGTGATTTTGCGAGAGTTCACGATAGAGCCAGAGCCGCGCTGTCTTCCAGTCGCGCAGCACGGTTCGGGTCGAGACGCCTAAAACTTCGGCGATCTCTTCGTCCGTCAACCCGCCGAAGAAACGCATCTCGACGATCTTGCTCTTGCGCTCGTCCATACGCTCAAGCCGCTCCAACGCTTCGTCGAGCGAGACGAGGCTCGCCGCGCGCTGTTCGAGCGGAACCTGCACGTCGGCGAGCGAGAGGTGTATGGCCGCGCCGCCGCGCTTCTCTGTGGCGTGGGCGCGCGCGTGGTCAACGAGGACGCGCCGCATCATGCTCGCCGCGATGCCGTAGAAGTGTGCGCGGTTCTGCCAGCTAACCGAGCGTTGATCAACGAGACGGAGGTACGCCTCGTTGACGAGCGCGGTCGGCTGCAAGGTGTGCCCGCCGCGCTCTCTGGAGAGGAAGGAGCGCGCCAGCCGCCGCAATTCGTCATAGACGAAAGGCATCAGGCGCTCAGGGGCTTGCCGGTCGCCGCCGCTCCAGTCGTGCAGAATCCGCGTGACTTCGTGTTGAAGCTCGTCTACCATGCGTGTCTCGCCCTCCGGCGTGCGTCGCCGAGTTTAACGCGAAAAGCTTTTGACCCGAAAAAAAATCGCGCCGCCGTGTCATGTTTCGCCGACGCTTCCCGCGTATCCTGTCTGAAGGAGAAAAACCATGAATCAGAACTCGCCCTACCAGAATCAAACGCGCGCCCGGCAGATGACCCGCCACAACGTCGTTGACGGGCAAAACGGCGGAGTGGTCGTTTCCAGCTTCGCGCATCCGAGCGAGTGGCAGGCGCGTAGTCAGGTCGTCTGGAATATGGATCACACCGAATTGCCCGTTCAGGCTTATGCCGTCGCCTTCAACCCGAACGGTGTGGAGTCTTTCGAGTTTCTCCCCATGCAAGCCTTCTACTGGCTCGAAAACGATTACGGAACCGTGCCCATCGGGCAGAACAGTCACGGGCTGGTGCGCATGCCGCCGAGACCTGCGCCGAACGCATTGGCCGAACTGGTCATCCCGTATTTTCGGGGCGACCGGCAGCACCTGCGCGTCACGGATGTACAGCCGGTGCAGAGCCTCTGGCAACTCTTCAACGACCCTCCGCCGCAGCAGGGCGAGAGCCTCATGGCGCGCGTCGAATACGTGGAGCGCGGGCACGACATCGAGGAGGAGTTTTACGGCGTCTATTCGTGGAATCAGGGGCAGCAGTTGAACTGGGGTTTCGGGCGTCTCTTCTGCTTCCGCGCCGGGCACGGGCAACTCAACCACATGCGCCACCTGTTCTGGCAGATCGCCGGCTCGCTGCAATTCAACCCGCAGTGGAATCAGCTTTACGAGCAAATCTTGCAGGGGTTGAAGAACTCGTTTATGACGGGCATCGGCGGCTACTACGATAGATTGAAGCGTGAACAGGCAACCGTCCAGCAGAACATCGCCAACAACGCGCAGATCAACGCCTGGCGCAACGCGCAGGTTGACGCGAGTATCGCGGAGACGCAGCAGACGATCCAGGAGCGTTCGCAGTACCACTACACCCCGCAAGAGGCCGCCGGCGATGCCTTGCTGAACCGCACTCCCTATTACGACCCGAACAACGCCGCAGGCAACCCGCATTACGTGGAGGGCAACCCCCAGTACGTCAAGACAGACGGGCGGGGCAATTTCCGCACCAGCGACGACCCGACCTATGACCCCGGCCACTACGAGGACGGCAACTGGTTCGACGCGACGCCGATCAAGCCCGGCCGCTAGGTCTTCTTCTGCGCGTCAGACTTCAAAGAACTGTTTAAGACATCTCCGACGAAGAAAAAGGGGCGAGCCGCTAACTGAAATGTCAGGCGGCTCGCCCTTCCTCTTAATTCCTGTCCCCCTTACATTCCTTCAAACGTCGCCGCAACTCAGCGACCGTTCGGCTCTACGGATTCCACGCCTGCGATGCTACGGAGAAGGCGAAGCGCGTTTCGGTAGAGGCGGCGAAGTTTCTTGTACACTCGTGCATAAAATGGTAGATTTCGCCCGAATGGCTTTTGCCTCGACACGTGCGCGCGAGCACATCATAGTGCGACAGGCGGCACCGGGCGATACAATATGTTGGCCTCCTGCGAGTAATGTCTGACGCCGGAGCGCGCCCGAATCGTTCAGCCGCACGGCTCGACCTCCCGACGTGGTTCACCGGATGACAAAACCGCTTTCATCTATCGCCGTCCTGTTCTTCGCCGCCTGCGTTACGGCCGACGCGGGGCAGGGCAGCCGTCCGCAAGCGGAGGCGGGTCGCCGCCAGAGCGCGCGCCCGCCGGTCGTTATTCTCGACAGCACGAAGGAGCGCGACGGGCTGAAAGGGCCTGTGCGGCGCGTCGAGACCGAGGTTGTCAGGGTCGGAATGCGGCAGGGCAAGCCGGTGCCGAAGTCGCGCTCGTTGTTGGAGCGCACGCTCTACGACGAACACGGGCGGCGCGTCGAGAACGAGACTTACCCGGTCGTGGGCAGTCAGGTCGGGCAGGAGGCGCACAGGTACGACGCGCAGGGAAATCTGGCGGAGACAATCGTGCACGACGCGCGCGGGTCTGTCCTGAGTCGAATTGTTTACGATTACAAACTCGACAACTTCGGCAACTGGGTTCAGATGACCGCTTCGGTCGCCGTCTCAAGGGCGGGCAAGATCGAGTATGAGCCGACCGAGATCACAAAACGGACGATCACTTATTACCTCGTTGACGAAACTGCGGCGCAAAACTCGACGCGCGCGGAGAACGGCGCGGGCGTCGTCGCCGCCGTCGCTGCTGCCGAGGGCGTCAAGGTCAGTAAGCCTGCGGGAGCGGCTGCGGACGTTAAGACTCTGCCGGGCTTGATGAGTGCGAGCGTAGAGCAGCAGCAGGAGGGCGAGGTGTTGAACGTCGGCATGCTGAACGCACGGACGAACGCGCTGCCTAGACCGGCATTCCCCGTCGGCGGGCTGCGGCTCGACCCGCCGGTCATCGTGACGGTCGAAGTCGTCGTTGATATTACGGGGCGGGTCGCGTCGGCGCGTGCGCTTGCGGGCGCGCCGGAGGCGCTCAAGGAAACGGCGGAGAACGCGGCGCGGCGCGCGGTGTTTCTTCCTTACTACGTGGGCGGTCGTCCCGTCAGGGCGAAAGGTTTGCTCAACTATAGTTTTGATTACTTGCCTTAAACGTCGGCAGGCTTGAGCCTCTGGCGGCGTTACACTGACAGCCGGGGAATTGGCGAATTGGAAAATATAGAGCGCACGCACTTCATGGTTTTAACCGGGCATCTGGACGATCAGTCTCTGCCCGATCTCATCAGGACGCTGCGCGTGCAGAGAAAGTCGGGGCGGCTGCAAGTCGAATACGCCGACGCGCCCGGCCTGTTTTTCTTCGAGGACGGGCAACTCGTAGATGCTCAACTCGGAAGCCTGCGCGGGCTGGAGGCCGTCTACGCCGCGCTCGCTTCGCAGGGCGCTTCCTTCAACTTCAACCCGCTCGTCCGCCCGCCGGAGCGAAGCATTGACCGGCAGCAACAAAAGTTCATCTCCGATCTGGTCGAAGCGCCGCGACGCGACAATCTGGCGGAGATCAAAATCGCGGGCGGCGGCTTGCCCCCGCTGACGACCGCCACGACGGCGGCGATAGCCGCGTCGTCGCCCGGCGCGCCGCTCCAACTCGCGCCCCTGCCCGCCGAAGCGCTCGCCCCGCTCGAACAGCGCCTGACGGCGGTGGAAGAGGCCATCCACGCCACCTCGCGCCGCTTCTCCCGCGAGCGTCTGATCTACGCAGTCATCATCAGTTTCCTCGTCGGGCTGACCGCTGTAACAGCCGTGCAAGCGTTACTCAACACGCGCAAGCCGACGGCGTCTGCGGCGACGACGAACGCGGCGGATGCGACGCGCACGGGTCAGAAACCCGGTGCGGCAAACAGCATGACGGCAGCAGCGGCGTCGGGCGGTGAAGCGGCGCGTGCACCGTCCGGCGTGCCGGTTAAAAAAGATGGTGAAGGCGTCGCCGCCGCCGCTCCTGCTCCCGCCGTCGAACGCGAGAGCGCAGCCGCCGGTGCGTCGCAGGCAGGAGCGGGCGCGACGAAGAACGCCGCGCGCACGCCGGCGTCACAGAACAATGCGGGCAGGGCGACACAGCCTGCGAGAGACGCGCGAAAGAATGGCGCCGCTGCCTCGACGCCTGCCGCGCGCGGCGCATACGTCGTGCGCGTGCTCATGGAGGTGAAGGACGGGCAGGTGACCGGGGCGCGCGTGTTGAACCCGCAACCCGGCGCGAGCGATTACGAGTCGCTTGCGCTCAGGATGGCGCGGCAGCGGCGCTATCCTAAAAATTTCACCGGCGGCGACACGTGGAACATACGCGTTAAGCCTTGAAGCGAAA
>DASQDV010000294.1:0-4149 GCA_035633995.1 Pyrinomonadaceae bacterium
GGAATCCCCGTCCTCTTGCTCGACATTGCGCCGCGCGAACTCTCGCCGGATGAACAGGCCAAAGGCTTGACGCTCGACGCGCGCGCCGTGCGCAACCGCATCGCGCAGGGCGGACTCGACGCCGCCAAAAAAGCCAAGCCCGCAGCTTTTTTTAGCGCGGAGCGCGCCGCGCTCGTCTCGGTCGGTAATTTTGAAGACGACATGGCGCGTGTGAAAGACTGCGATCTTGTGATCGAAGCGGTCGTAGAGAATTTGGAGATCAAGCGCAAGCTCTACGCGCAAGTCGAGCAGCACAGGCGCGCGGGTTCAATCATCGCGTCGAACACGAGCGGCATCCCCATTCGCGCCATCGCCGAAGGCTTCTCCGAAGACTTCCGCGCGCACTTCCTCGGCATACACTTCTTCAACCCGCCGCGCTACCTGCACCTGTGCGAACTCATCCCGACCGAATGGACGCGGCCTGAAGTCGCCTGCTCCGTCTTCGGCTTCCTCGACCAGCGACTCGGCAAAGGCGTCGTCATCGCGAAGGATCGCCCGAACTTCATCGCCAACCGCATCGGCACTTACGGCGCGCTCGTCTCGATCAAGACGATGCTCGAAGACGGCTACACCATTGAAGAGGTTGACAAGATGACGGGGCAGGCCGTCGGTCGCCCGAAGTCTGCGACGTTCCGCACGTTCGACATCGTCGGCCTCGACGTGTTCGCGCACGTCGCGAAGAATCTCTACGAGGCCGTGCCCGAAGACGATGAGCGCGAGGTGTTCGTCGCGCCTGAGTTTTTGCAAGGCATGATCGGGCGCGGCATCCTCGGCAACAAGACGAAGGGTGGTTTTTACCGCAAGCAAAAAGGTGAAGGCGAGAAGCAGGAAATTTGGACGCTCGACCACGCCTCGCTCGAATATCGTCCTGCGCAGAAAGTGAAACTGCCCGCGCTGGAGATGGCTAAAAACGTCGAAGACACGGGCGAGCGCATCAAGGCTCTGGTGTGGTCGAAGGATCGCGTCGGCGCGTTTTTGTGGAAGACCATCTCGCGCACTTTGCGCTACGCGGCGAACCGCATTCCTGAGATCGCGAACAACGTGGTGGATGTCGATCGCGCGATGCGCTGGGGCTTCAACTGGGAGTTGGGCGTGTTCGAGACGTGGGATGCCATCGGCGTCGAGAAGTCTGTCGCGCGAATGCGTGAAGAAGGCGCGAGCGTTCCGGCGAACGTCGAGCAGATGCTCGGGGCGGGCGCGAAGAGTTTTTACAAGTCGGAGCAGGGCACGCGTTTTTATTTCGATTTCGACAAACTCGAATACCAGCCTGTGAACGAGCAGGCGGGCGTGCTGCTGCTCAAGTCTATGAAGGATCGCACGGGTGTTGTCAAAAAGAACGCGGGCGCATCTTTGATAGACATCGGCGACGGCGTGGCGTGTCTCGAATTCCACTCGAAGATGAACGCCATCGGCGGCGACACGATTCAGATGATCAAGCAGTCGCTCGCCGAAGTGGAAAAGAATTTCGTCGGGCTAGTCGTCGGCAATCAGGCGCAGTATTTTTCGGTCGGCGCGAACCTGATGCTCATACTCCTTGAAGCGCAGGAGGAGAACTGGGAAGACATAGACCTCATGGTGCGCGAGTTTCAGCGTGCGACGATGAGCTTGCGCTATTCGCCGAAGCCTGTGGTGACCGCGCCGTTCGGACTCGTCCCGGGCGGCGGTTGCGAGGTGGCGATTCATGGCGACCGCATACGCGCCGCCGCCGAGTTGTACATCGGCCTCGTCGAAGCGGGCGTTGGAGTGATTCCGGCAGGCGGCGGGACGAAAGAGATGCTCATGCGCGCGCTCGATTCAATCCCTCGCGGCATGGACGACGCCGATCCGTTCCCGTTCGTCAAACGCGCGTTCGAGACGATTGCGCTCGCGAAAGTCGCAACGTCGGCGGACGAGGCGCGGCAATACGGTTTCCTGCGCGAAGAGGATTCCGTCTCGATGAATCAGGATCGCTTGATCGCGGACGCCAAGCAGGAAGTGCTCGCGCTCGCGCGCGGCGGCTACACGGAGCCGCAGCAGCGCACAGACATCCTCGCGCTCGGAAACTCCGCGCTCGCCACTTTGAAACTCGGCATACACCAGATGAAGCGCGGCGGCTTCATCTCCGACTACGACGCGCAGATCGGCGAGCGACTCGCGCGAATTCTGACGGGCGGCGATCTCAACCACCCGACGCGCGTGAGCGAACAATATTTGCTCGATCTTGAACGCGAGGCTTTTCTGTCGCTCTGCGGCCAGCGCAAAACGCAGGAGCGCATGGCAGCGATGCTCAAGACCGGAAAGCCGCTCAGGAATTAGTTTCAATTTTCAGGGCTGAGCTTATTCGGTCTTCAACCTGAAACTTGAAACTTGAAACTGTTATGGATTATCCCGTCACGCCCGCAGTCAGGTTGCTGCGCGAGAAGAAGGTGGAGTTTGAGCCGCACCTTTACAACTACGAGGAACGCGGCGGGACGCGGCACTCCGCCGACGCGCTCGGCGTTGACGAGCATGCAATCGTGAAGACGCTCGTGATGGAGACGGAGGGGCGGAAGCCCTTGGTCGTGTTGATGCACGGCGATTGCGAAGTCTCTACGAAGAATCTGGCGCGCGCCATCGGCGCAAAGAGCGTGCAGCCTTGCGACCCGGCAAAGGCGCAGCGGCACACGGGCTACATGGTCGGCGGGACGAGTCCGATGGGAACGAGAGCAAAGTTGCCCGTCTATGTCGAGCGCACGATCTTCGCGTTGCCGAAGATTTACATCAACGGCGGCAAGCGCGGCTTCTTAGTTTCGATCAACCCGCAGGACTTGCGCGCGTTGCTGCCGGTTGAAGAAGTTGAAGTCGCGATTGAAAAGGCGTAGCCGCGCGGAAGTTAAACGGGCGGCGCGAGTTTTTGTTTGAGGAAGTTTTACGGGAAGGACGAATTATGAGAGACGCAGTTATCGTATCGGCGGTGCGGACGGCGGTGGGGAAAGCGCCGAAGGGAACTTTGCGCGACACGCGACCCGACGAGATGGGCGCGACCGTCATCAAGGAAGCCCTGGCGCGCGCCGAAGGCGTGAAGCCCGACGAGGTTGAAGACGTGATCATGGGTTGCGCGATGCCGGAAGCGGAGCAGGGCATGAACGTGGCGCGCGCGGCGGCGATCCGCGCGGGGCTGCCGGTGGAAACCAGCGCGATGACGATCAATCGCTTCTGATCTTCGGGTCTGCAATCAATCGCGATTGCGGCTGACAGGATTAGAACGGGCGCGGCGGATGTGATCGTCGCGGGCGGCCTGGAGACGATGTCGCTCGTCCCGATGGGCGGGCACACGATTCGCCCGAACCCGTACCTCGTCGAGCACTATCCCGATTTTTATTTGAACATGGGACTCGCCACCGAGAACGTCGCGCGCAAGTACGAAGTCTCGCGCGAGGCGCAGGACGAGTTTTCATACCGCTCGCACCAGCGCGCGGCGGCGGCTGAGGACGCGGGCAAATTCGCGGACGAGATCGTGCCGCTCAAAGTCGTCTTTGAAGAGTTGGACGAGCGCGGGCGCAAACAGCGGCGTGAAATCGTGTTTGAAAAAGATGAAGGCGTGAGACGCGATACGTCTGCCGAGAGCCTGGCGAAGCTCAGACCGGCGTTTCATGCGAAGGGCACGATCACGGCGGGCAACGCTTCGCAGATGTCTGACGGCGCGGCGGCGGCGGTCGTCATGTCGGATGAACGCGCGCGTGCTCTGGGACTCAGACCGATGGCGCGTTTCGTCGCCTACGCCACCGCCGGATGCCCGCCCGAAGAGATGGGCATCGGGCCGGTCTATGCGATCCCGAAAGTGTTGAAGATCGCGGGTCTGACGCAGGACGAGATCGACGTGTTTGAACTAAACGAAGCCTTCGCCGCGCAATCTCTCGCAGTGATTCGCACGCTTGCGCTCGACCCGGAAAAGGTAAACGTCAACGGCGGCGCAATCGCGCTCGGCCACCCGCTCGGTTGCACGGGCGCGAAGTTGACGGCCACCGTCTTGCGCGAACTCGAACGCCGGAACGGGCGCTATGCGATGGTGACGATGTGCGTCGGCGGCGGCATGGGCGCAGCCGGGATTTTTGAAAGGATTCAAGAATAGTTTCAAGTCTCAAATTTCAG
>DASQDV010000295.1:0-7989 GCA_035633995.1 Pyrinomonadaceae bacterium
GAGACTTGATAAACTTCCTTCGTGTCTGCGCGCCTTCGTGATGTCAAAGCGCGCCGCACTGCCCGGCGCGTTCGTCGCGCTGCTCTTGCTCTCCTGCGCCATCCCGCTCCGCGCGCAATCGCCTGCGGCGGCGGCGGCGCAGGCCAAACCCGCTGCGACGCCCCGCCCGACGCTCTACCAGATCAACTTCACGCTCGACTTCGACGCGCGCACATTTACGGGCGTGGAGCGCGTGCGCTGGGTCAACCGCGACGACCGCCCCGCCTCTGTCATCTATTTCCACCTCTACGCGAACCTGCGCAGCAGCGGTAACAATAACGGCAACAACGATGCGAGCCGCGCCGCCACCGTAGCCGCGCCCCCCGCGCCCGGGGAAGAAGCGACGACATCAGCAGCATCAGCGGCGGCGGCTGACGAGCCGCGCATCGAGATCAAGAACGTGCGAAGCGTTGCGACCGGGACGCCGCTCGTCTACGCGCTCGACGAACAGGCAACGCTCCTGCGCGTGAACCTGCGCGAGCCGGTCGCGGCGAAAGCGGCGACTGAGATCGAGATCAGTTTTCAGGGCACTGTTCCCGAAATCGACCCGGACGAGACGAGCCTGCCCTCGCACGTCATACAGCAACTCGGCTCGGCCTACCCGGTCTTGGCCGTGCGCGACGGCGGCGAGTGGCAGCGCGAAGTGCGCGCCACCGTCGGCGATCCCGCACACACCGAGGTGGCCGACTACGAGGTGACGATTGACGCGCCCGCCGATGTCGCGCTGTTCACCTCCGGCGAAGCAGTGCGCGCGGCTGCCAGTAATGCGGGCGGCGATGTCAACAACGCCGAAGCCGGACGCGCTAGCGCGCCCTCCTCGCGCACTTTCGCCGGAGAGAATTTGCGCAACTTCGCCATCCTCGCCGGGCGCACTTTGCAGACCGGCGAGCGCACTGTGGGCGCGACGCGCGTGCGCGCCGTGTGGACGGCGGAGCACGAGAAGATCGGGCGGCGCGTGCTCGACGCTGCCGCCGAAGCCGTGCGCGTCTTCACGGCGCGCTACGGCGCGCTTCCCTCGCCGGGCGTAACAATTGCCGAAGCCCCGCTCGTCGCCGGACTCGGCAGCGCGGAGTTTGCCAACCTGAGCGTCATCGCCAGCGCCTTCTACGTTGATTTCGATTCGCCCGCCATACGCAATTTGCCCGAACTCGTGCGCGAGCAGCGCCAATCGGTCGAAGACAGTCTGGAATTCGCCACCGCGCACATGCTCGCGCACCAGTGGTGGGGCATGCTCGTCGGCAACTCGCCCGAACGCGCGCCCGTGCTCGACGAAGCCCTCGCACACTGGTCTGCGCTCGTCTACTACCGCGAGACGCACGGCGCCGTGCGCGCGCAGGCCGCGCGCGACGATCAACTGCGCGGCGTCTACGAAATCTACCGCACCTTCGGCGGCGACGACATGCCCGCCGACCGCCCCGCGCGCGACTACCGCAACTCCTTTCAATACGCGGCCATCGTCTCGGCCAAAGGCGCTCTGATGTACGACGCGCTCGTCAAACTGATGGGCGAGGAGCGCGTCTTCACGGCGCTGCGCCGCTACGCGGAAGCCAACCGCTTCGAGATCGCCGAACTCGAAGATTTGCGCGGCGCGTTCATCGCCGAAGCGCCCGTCACCGTGCGCCGCACCGTCACACGCACGTTTGATCGCTGGCTCTCCGAGCGTCACGGCGACGAAGACATCGCGCCGCCCAACCCGCAACTCGCCGCCGCGCTCGGACTCGCGCCCGAACCCACGACAGGCGCAGGCAACCGCAACGCCTTCTCACGCCTCGGACGCTTCTTCTGGCGACAGATGACGCGCATCCGATGATGAAAATTCGGCGATGATTAGAGCCAGATACATATCGCGACCTCGAACCTCCCGTTAGCCGGGTCGAATAACCATGCCACTCCCTGAACGGACAATCGAATCGGCTATTGATGCCCTCAAGAGTACCCCCGGGAAATTTCAGCGTCTGGTTGAACGCTACGCACAGCTCACCTATGCGCGTCGTTTCAAAGAACTCGTTCCGGGGGGTCGAGCCCCGGGTGACGTTACCGTCAAAGGGTGGCCTGATATTTATGCACGGTCTCCTGACAGATTGTTGATGGATGTCGTGGAAGCGACTCATAGCCCCGAGTGGTCTAGGCATTTGAAAGAGGATGTGGAGAAAGCAGAAGCTTTAGGAAAGGGGCGGTTGTCCGGGTTCATTTTCGTCGCCTGGGCTAATGAACCAAGCCCACTGACCGACCATAAAAAACCGAATCCGCTCGATGAAAAATTAACAAGTTATCGTGGACGACTTGTGGCGCTTGGCATCCCGCCGGAAAACATCACTTTCGTCTTCAAAAAACAGTTAGTCCGCGACCTTACGCAGCCGAATTTTGCCAGCGTCCTGACGGAATTTTTAGAACTACAAAGCCACAGTCTCCCCTTCAGAACAATAAGCGCGGCTAATATTTATGGGACGCCGGGGCAGTATGATGTCTTCGCGCCCGCTAAAGAAGAATACTTGAACGGCTTCGTGCATCGCGCGGCTATTACCGGCGAAGTCGAGAAGCGCCTCGAATCTCTGGGGTGGGCTTGGCTGCGTGGTCGTGGGGCGGCAGGCAAAACTGTTCTTGCCACCCACCTCGGGCTAAGGTACGAAGCCAGAGACCTTCCTGCTTACTACCTTGACCTTTCTAAGTGGGAGGTCAATGTTTCTCAAGCGCTCAACGTCCTTACGACGCACGCAGATGAAGGGGTGTTATTCATCATTGATAACGTGCACCTCAATCAGGCCAGCGCCCGCGACTGTTTTGACCACTGGCAGTCTGTTTCGGGAGGAAGTCACTTGCTTCTGCTGGGACGTGACACCACCACAATTGATTTCAGAGGCATAGCGTTACCCCTTGACGATCTCAGAGAAGAAGCGCTGACATTGGAAGTTAGTCAGGATGATCTTGAAGGAGTCTTTCTCCGCCTGGCACGCAGGTCTCTCTCATCATCCGGCTCGGTACCGAGGCCGCCTCAAGATGTTCTGGAGCGTTGGCACAGGCTTTTCGGCGGCGACTTGATCGCCTTCAGCGCCGCCGTGGCACAGCGGTTAAAACGGTTGGCGCAAAATGAGTGGGCTATTCAGGCGCAGGACGCAGCGAAATATGTCCGGGCAGCTTATCTGGGAAAGGCCGACGAGGCACAGCGGCTTAATCTCCTACGTCTGGCAGTGCTCGCGCAGTTGGAAATGAGTGTGCCCGAAGAAGCCCTTGAATTAACGAAACTCGAACCGTTTTTACAGAATGGCTTGGTGCATTTCGTAGGACGCGGACGCAACAACCAGAATAGTTATTATCATCTCGTTCATCCCGGCCTCGGCGACCTGCTTCTAACAGCAGTTGGTTACTCGGATGAAGAGTTGAAGCGATTCATCTCAGAGCAATGGGGTTACATTTCCCATCGAAACCCACTTGTCGGTACGCAAATCGCGGCTCGACTCGAATCCGGCACCCGATTGCAAGAAGCAGCTTTAATCTTAAAAGGTATCATTGCAATAGAAAAAGGTTTAGAAGCGATCCTGATTACGCCTGGACTTCAATACTTACGAATTAACTCTGAACGTCTTGCCCGTCTGGGAATACTGTCGGAGTCTGAAATAGATCAGAAACTTGCCTCTTTAAACTCTGAAATATATCAGTCTGCATTAAGTAGCTCACTGAACTTCTTGGCTCATTCTCTTAGATATGCGGAGCGGAAGTTGCCCCTGGCGTGGGAAGCTCTCGCGGTCGAGTTCCAACGACCGGAGGGTGTCGTTAAGCTACACGAGATGGCGCTGCGGACGCCGCTTGATTTTGTGGTTAACCTTCTCGCATACGCGGAGCGGAAGCTGCCCCTGGTGTGGGAAGCGCTGGCAGCCGAGTTCCAACGACCGGAGGGTATCGCTGCGCTACGCGAGATGGCGCTGCGGACGCCGCTTGATCTGTTAGTTAACTTTCTTGTCTATGCGCAGCAGAAGCTGCCCCTGGCGTGGAAAGCTCTGGCAGCCGAATTCCAACGACCGGAGGGCATCGCCGCGCTACACGAGATGGCGTTGCGCGCGCCGCTTAATCAGATGGCCTCTTTCCTCGGGTACGCGGAGCGGAAGCTGCCCCTGACGTGGGAAGCGCTGGCTGCCGAGTTCCAACGACCGGAAGGCATCGCTGCGCTATGCGAGATGGCGCTGCGCGCGCCGCTTGATCAGCTAGCCTCTTTACTTGGGTTCACGGAGCAGAAACTGCCAATGCTCGGCCAGGCTCTTACCGAGAAACTAACAGACCCTGTAATGATTAAACTTCTCGCCGAGACAGCATGCCGGACACCTTTAAGTAATCTTCTCGGTTTTTTGCAGACTGTGACGTTTGCTCCGACAGTGGTATTCGCAATCGACCAGGATCAATGGATCAAGTCTCGGCAGGAAGGCAGGTCGGAACAGCCCTATTATTTTCCTGCAATAGCTAAAGTTTTTCAGCGGATAGGCAGGCCAGAATTATCTGAAGCACCAGCAATCTCTCTCATTAAAGATGCCAATCAACAACATTGGCGCGGGCCGGGAATTGGCCTGCATCACCTCTCGTACGTTATGCGGTTGGGTCGGGCAGCTGAAGCGGAAGTAATGCGCAACTTCATAACCCGAGTAGCCACGCCAACATGGCTTAAAGAATTGTATAGCGAAGCACCTGCCTATGGCATTGCAGCAGCCCTCTTCGGCCTATGGGGATATTATGAAAAAGCGGTCTTGGATCACTTTTGCATCGAGGCTCTAAAGTCACGCGTAAGATATGAGTTGAATAACCTTAGTAGAATGGGTCTTGAAGATTTATCAGGGTCGCTACAATTACTAGGTGTCTCTGCCTTGCTCGGAGTGCGTGTGGGTATATTCAAAATAAATTGGCCTAAGGTAGACCAAGTTAACGACTTGACCCAACTTGTTCTTCCACCGGCAGAGACGACCACAATTGGCTATATCACCATCCAACTCTGGCTGGGATTGCGCGTGATGGCGGGGATGAGACCAGACCACATTTATATACAGCCTGCGCTGGGAGAGCACGTTCTTGCTCTCTGGAAAAATTCAACGGGAAATACCGATAAGCAAAATGAACTTAACCAATGGATGATCGAGTGGATGCAGCGATGCGCTCAGGCTGAGTGGAGATTAATTGCCGACCATCGGAAAGGATAAAATAGCAGTAACGTTGAATTATTCAACATTGCCTCCTGCACACAGTGTCGATGTACATGATGTTGACGTAGAAACGCTCTGGCCTGCCGATAATAAGCATAGTGCAACCACTTGTGTTTTGTTACTTGTCGCGGCATGCTGCCTGCCGGTGCCAGTCGGCGGCGCAGATGACGCGCATACGCTAGCCCTGCATCAACTCGCTCCGAGGGAAAGCGGGAACTCGACTAACAGTGTCCGAAACGAAAGCGGAGAAAAACGAATCTGTTCACGGTGTCGTAGTTTTGCCGACGTACAACGAGCGCGGAAACATCGAAAAACTTCTGGATGCGATACTCGGCCAGCGCGCGCAACTCGACGGGATGCATCTCTCGGTCCTGGTGGTTGACGATTCATCGCCCGACGGCACGGGGGAGGCGGTGAGAGAATACGCGCGAAACGAAGGCGGCAGCGTTCACCTCCTGAGAGGGCAAAAGAAGGGCTTGGGGACGGCGTACAAGCGCGGCATCATGCACGCGCTCGATGTTCTCGGCGCAGACATCGTCTTCCAGATGGACGCGGACTTTTCGCACGACCCGCGCGACCTCGCGCGCCTCACGAACGAGGTCAAGAGATGCGACTTCGTCGTCGGCTCAAGGTACGTCGAGGGCGGGTCTGTGCCGGAGAACTGGTCTTTGTTGCGCAAGGCGATCAGCAAGTGGGGCAACATCTTCGCGCGGCACATCGCGGGACTCGGCGGCGTCAAAGATTGTACGAGCGGCTATCGCGCCATCCGCGCGGACGTGCTGCGCGAAATCGACCTCGAACGGCTCGACGACACCGGTTACATCTTCATTATGAATCTGCTTTACGGGGCGGTGCAGAACGGCGCGCGCGTGTCGGAAATTCCCATCAACTTTACCAACCGCCTGTACGGCGAATCGAAGCTCGGAGCCGCAGACATTTTCGGGTTCATCCGCCGGGTGTTCCTCATCCGGCTGAACTCTCTACGGCGGCGTTGACCTTTGAGGCTAAGACAGTGGCTCGACCAATTCGCCTGCCGGCATTGAGTTAATATCGAGAGTGGAAACCAACAGTTCAAGCCGCGTGTTCTCGATCCGGCGGGCGTTTGCCGCGCGCGTGGACGAAACGCTGTGCGCATTGCTGCTGCTCTTGATGGCGTTCAACCTGCTCACGGTCATCGCGCGCAAGAGCATCACCACGGACGAGATCGTTTTGATCCCGTCGGCCTACGCCTACATCACGAGCGGCGACACGCAACTCGTACACGAACACCCGCCGCTCGTAAAACTGCTGGCCGGTCTGCCGCTCGTCTCACAGGCGCAGCTCAAGATGCTGCCCGCGCGCGAGATCGCGCCGTCGCGCACCGTCGCGCAGATGCAGGTGCGCGTGGGGCGTTTCTGGGAAGACAACCGCGCCGCCGTCGAACGCGTCTCCTTCCTCGCGCGGCTGCCGATGATTGCGCTCACCGTCGCGCTCGGCGTGCTCATCTTCATCTTCGCGCGCAGCGTGTTCGGCTCGCGCGCCGCGCTGCTCGCCGTCGCGCTCTTTTCGCTTGAGCCGACGATTCTCGCGCACGGGCGCGTCGTGCAGACGGACATCGCGGCGGCCTTCGGCTACCTGCTGTTCTGCTACACCGTCTATCGCTACGCCGTCGCGCCCTCGTGGGCGCGCGCCCTGTGGATGGGCGCGGCGGCGGCATTGGCGATCATCGCCAAGTTCTCGATGCTGCTCGTCGCGCCCCTGCTCGTCGTGTTTTTCGTCGTCTACCTGCTGCGGTGCGGCGCGCGGCGCGAAGGCAGGAAACAGGCGTTAAGGATTGCGGCGCACGCCGGTCTCGCCGCGCTCACGGTTCTCTTCCTCGTCCGCGCCGCATACCTTTTTGACGCCAGCCCCGTACTTGAGACCGACGCATACTGGTTCGCCTCCACCTTCACCGCCGACAAAGGCGACGCGCTGTTGAACGCCGCACGCGCGCTCTCGTCGGTGCTGCCCGTTGACTTCGTGCTCGGCATCTTCTGGCAGGCCGCGCACAACGAACGCGGGCATCCGGCGTCGCTGCTCGGCATGTATCGCAACACGGGCTGGTGGTACTACTATCCCGTAGCCTTCGCGTTGAAGACGACGCTGCCGTTTTTGCTCGTCTCTCTGGCCGCGCTCGTGTGGGGCGCGTGGAGCGTGTTGAAAAAGCGTGAGCGGCGGTTTCTCATCTTTCTAATTCCTTTCGCCGTCTACACTGGTTTCGTGCTGATGAGCCGGATCAACATCGGCGTCAGATATTACCTCCCGGCTTACACGCTGCTGTTCATCCTCGGCGGCGCGCTGCTCGCGCGTCTGCTTGAAGGACGACGCCTGAGCGCGGGTTTCCTCGTCGCCGCCCTGCTGCTCGGCTGGACGGGAGTTGAAGCCGTGCGCGCTTATCCCGATCAGATGTCTTATATGAATCAACTCGCTTCGCGCGCGCCGCGCTGGCACTACCTGTCTGATTCCAACGTCGAATGGGGCGACGACGTGCGCACTTTGGCCGAATACCTGCGTGCGCGCGGCGAGACGCGCGTGCGCGCGGCCACGCTCGCGGGCGATCATTTGCTCCCCTGCTACGGCATCGAAAACTTGAATTTGATCACGCCCGTCGCCGTCGAGTGGCCGCCGACGCGCTACGTCGCCATCGGCGCAAGCTTCCTCAACGGCTCGACCGTGCCGCCGGGCACCGTGCGCGGACGGACGCTCGACGAAGCCGAGCGCGTCAACTATTTCGACGCCTACCGTCGCC
>DASQDV010000296.1:0-2622 GCA_035633995.1 Pyrinomonadaceae bacterium
GGCGGTCGAACCGAGCCGATGCAGAGCAGCGGTCGCTGGACGATCTTCAAGCTGACGGAGCGGCGTTTGCAGAGCTAGAACCTGACGCTCGACAACCCGGACGTGCGCAAAGACGCGACCGAAAACATCCTCAACCAGCGCAAGCAAATCCTGAACGCCGCGATGCTCGAAGTCGCCATACGCGAGGCGAAGATCACGAACAACCTGGCGCAGGACATGCTCAACAGTTCGACTTCTTTGAGCAGCCTGCGCCCGGCGGGAAGCCGTCCGGCGGCAACGGCGACGCCCGACGCGAGCCCGGCGGCTAACGCAAGCCCCGCCGCTTCACCCGCAAACACTGCGGCGAGTCCGGCGGCCTCGAACACGAACGCGGCGAACAGCAACAGCAAGTAAGCCGCCGCGCATCGCTTCGTCGTTTGAACTACGAATCGTGAATCGTAAATAGAGCGCGCAGTTTCTATTTACGATTCACGATTTACGATTTACCGACTCGTCACTCGTCACTGTTCTATGCTGTTTCGTTTCTCCGACGTTTATAAGTCTTACGGCGCGCAGGACGTGTTGCGCGGCGTGTCGCTCCAGATCAATCCGGGCGAACACGTCGGCCTCGTCGGTCGCAACGGCGCGGGCAAGACCACTCTGTTCCGTTTGATCGCGGGCGAGGAGACGCCCGACAGCGGCGACGTGGTGCGCGCGCGCGGCCTCAATCTCGGCCTGCTCGAACAGCACGTGGATTTCGAGCCGGGCATGACCGTGCACGAATCGGCGCTCGCAGCCTTTGGCCGCCTCCAGCAGATCGAGCACGAGATGCACGAACTCGAACACCGCATGGCCGAAGCCACAGACGACCTCGACGCCGTGCTCGAACGCTATAGCGACCTGCAACACGAATTCGAGCGCGAGGGCGGCTTCGAGTACGCCGCGCGCGCCGAAGCGATTCTCTTCGGGCTCGGATTCGAACGCGAGATGTGGCAGTTGGACGTGGAGAAACTTTCGGGCGGGCAGAAGAACCGGCTCGGCATGGCGCGCCTGCTTCTCGCCGAACCCGACGTGCTCTTGTTAGACGAGCCGACGAACCATCTGGACGTGGCCGGTGTCGAATGGCTCGAAGAGTATCTCGCGTCTTACGCTTCGGCCTACGTCATCATCTCGCACGACCGTTATTTCTTAGACCGCTCGTGCCGCCGCATCGTCGAAGTCGAAATGGGCAAGGCCGTCAGTTACAACGGCAACTATTCCGCATTCCTCGTCGAGCGCGAGGAGCGGCGCGAGGCACAGCGGCGCGCCTACGAAAACCAGCAGCACCTCATCGCCAAGACCGAAGAATTCATACGCCGCAACCTCGCAGGGCAGAAGACGAAGCAGGCCAAGTCGCGCCGCACGATGCTGCAAAAAATGGAGCGCGTCGAAGCGGTGCGCGTTGATCAGTCGCAGGGCAACTTTCAGTTGAAGGGCATTGAGCGGACGGGCAACCAGACGCTCATCGTCAAAGACCTCTCGGTCGGTTATCCCGGCAAGGTGCTCGCCACCGACATCACGTTCACGCTCACGCGCGGCGAAGCGCTCGGCGTCATCGGCCCGAACGGTTCGGGCAAGACCACCTTCGTCAAGACGCTGCTCGGCAAACTCGCGCCGCTCGGGGGCGAAACGCGCTGGGGCACGAAAGTTCAGATCGGTTACTACGCGCAGCAACTCGACGACCTTGACGACCGCAACGAGATCATCATGGAACTGCGCCGCGTCGCCCCTTCGACCGTCACGGCAGGCGAACTGCGCGGCTTCCTCGCCAAGTTCCTCTTCGTCGGCGACGATGTGTACAAGCACGTGCGCGATCTGTCGGGCGGCGAGAAGGGCAGGCTCGCGCTCGCCAAGTTGATTTATTCGCGCGTCAACGTCCTCATCCTCGACGAGCCGACGAACCACCTCGACATCCCCTCGCGCGAAGCCCTCGAAGAAGCCCTCGACGCCTACGAAGGCACGATCATCACCATCAGCCACGACCGCTACTTCCTCGACCGCGTTGCCACGCAGATACTCGCGCTCGACGGCGTCGGCGCTGCCGAACACTACGACGGCGACTACACCGAATACCACGATTGGAAAGCGCTCGCGCGCGCCGAGGCCGCCAGCGCGAAGGCCGCGCAGGAAAGACAGGCCAGCAGCGCGCCCGCCGCCTCCGCTAAAACGCCCGCCCGCGCCGCAACCACGTCGTCACTGTCGCCGCAGGATGGCGGGCACGCTTCACGCAAAGGAAAATCGTCGGACGGCAAAGGCGGCAAGAAGAAGTCGAACGCCGCCGCTGTCGCGCGCACGCCCCAGATGCTTGAAAGCGAGATTGCGGAAGTCGAACGGCGAATCGCCGCGCTCTCCGAAGAACTCTCCCGCCCCGAAGTCGCGCGCGACGCCGGGCGCGTCGTTGCGCTCAACGACGAATACCAGCAGGCGGACGCGCGCCTGCGCTCGCTCTACGAAGAGTGGGAGCGCGTCGCCGCCGAAGCCGCCAACGCCTGATTTAAAAATTGCTCCGGAGATCGGGAATCGTTGGAGAGCGACTCGCCGGATCGCGCGTGCGCAGGAAGGCGCGCCGTCTCAAGGTTGTAGTGACAGGATTTCACCCTGCTT
>DASQDV010000297.1:0-3480 GCA_035633995.1 Pyrinomonadaceae bacterium
AGCGAGCGCACTTCGTAGCCCGCGAGCCGTTCGCGACCGGGCAGAAATTCCAGTTCGACCACGAAGACTAACCCGGCGACCACGCCGCCGAGACTCTCGACCAGATCGACCGCCGCGCGCGCCGTGCCGCCTGTGGCGAGCAGGTCGTCGGCGATGATGACGCGCTGCCCCTTCGTGACGGCGTCGCGGTGAATTTCCAGCGTGTCCTCGCCGTATTCGAGCGCGTAAGAAATCTTCGCCGTCTCGGCGGGCAGCTTCGAGGGCTTGCGCACGGGCACAAAGCCCGCATTCATGTGATAGGCGAGCGCGGGCGCGAAGATGAAGCCGCGCGCCTCGATGCCGAGCACAACATCGACTTTCTCGCCCCTGAACTGCGCGGAGAGCGCGTCAACCGTCAGGCGCAAGCCATCCGGCTCTTTCAACAGGGTCGTGATGTCGTAGAAGTTGATGCCGGGCTTCGGGAAGTCGGGCACTTCGCGAATCATTTTTTTGAGATTGTCCATAGCTTTGCCAGTTGTTCTCTGTCCGTCGTCAGTTGTTCGCTTGAATATTTATCAGCCTGCCCGGTTGCCGCAAACAACTGGCAACGAGCTACTGGCGACGAACGGCTTTGTCATCTTTCGATGCGAAAAGAGGGGTACAGATTCGTCGGTTCGAGGCTGAGTTCTTCGACCTGTTCGACGTGGCCGAATTGGGGGCCTGCGGCGAGATCGTGCCGCAACGCCTCGACGTTCTCCGGCGCGCCTTCGGCCAAAACTTCGACGCGCCCGTCCGCGAGATTGCGCACGTAGCCGACCACCTGATGCCGCGCCGCCACGCGCTGCGTGAAGAAACGATACCCGACACCCTGCACTTCCCCGCTGATGAAATATTTACGTGCGACCCTCATGTTCGTAAAGCCCAACGACCAAAGTTTGTAGTTGCAAAAACCGCGCTATCCTAAAAGAACTGCCGCGCCAAATGCAATCGCACATGCTTCCGGCAGGGGCAGCAGCCGAATGCGCCCGAAACTCAGCGCGCCTCTATGAGTTCGACTATTTTCACGTCGCCCGGCGGGACGTTGATTTTAACGGTGCTCTCGCTCGCCGTGCGTCCCACTTCGAGCGGCGCGTCGAGCGTCCATTCGCGCGCCTGCCCGATGGCTTTGCCGCGCAGAGAGAGCGTGACTTCGACGTTCGCCGTGCGATCAACCTGCGCCAGACCTTGCTGCGGTTTATAGACGCCGCGATTGTTGACGAGCGTGACGAGCCAGCCGCGCTCCGTGCGATTGATGAGCCGCTGAATGTCTCCGCCGACACGCACCGGGGTGGCCTCCGCGAACAGGTGCGCGAAGAGATGCGCGGCGGCGGGCACGAATCGTTCGTCGAGGCCGAGCAGGTCGGGCACGGCGCAGAAGATAACGCGCCCGCTGCCGAGTTTGAATGAAGTGACGAGCGGATCGCCCGCAGGCGTCTGCATCAACACCTCCGCGCCGCGCCTCTCGACGCGCTCGTATCGGTACACGCCGCCGCGCAAATTCGTGCCCGCCTCGTTCGGCAAAAGACACTGCGCGTCGTCCGCTTCGGCGTTCACACCCGTCGGGCGCACGCCGAGCAACTCTTCCGGAACTCCTTTCACCTGCGCGGCATTGAGCACGAGCGTGCCGCCCTTGCGCACGTAGTTCTTCAATTGCTCCGTCCACGCGGGCGTCCATTCGATGCGCCCGCCCGCGACGACCGTGCGGTATGAATCAACCGCCTCGCGCCGCTCGTCGGAGGCGACGAGCACGTCGAAGATGTCCCCGAAAACGCCGTTGACGTAAGCCTGCCGGTCGGCTGTCGCGGGTTCCCCTTCGGTAACAGGCGCGGGGTAATAAGCCGCGCCGAACAGTTCGCGCAGCGCACGGTCGTGGCGTCCGGGCGGCGAGACGCCGAAAGCCCACTGCGGATAGTCCGTCATGTCCCAGCCGTGCGCCGGGTCGAGCAGGAAGGCGACGGGCGTGTAAGGCGTGCCGCGCTCCTTGTGCCGCCCTGCGAAATTCACAAACTCGTTCGTGATGCGCCCCAGAGGGTTGAGCTGGAAGGGGTGTTCGCCGGGCGCGGGTTTGAAGAATTGATCGTTGCCCTGTTCGAGAAAGATGGCCGACGCGCCCGCCATGTAATAGAGATAATAACTTTTGCGATACCACGAAAGCGACGGCCCCATCGTTGCGCCGTAGCGTGTATGAAAGAAATGCGCGGGGCCTGCGAAGTTCTGTTTGTTCGTGAAAGTGGTGGCGGTGTCGCCGAAGTTCGGCGCGTGGTAATAGAGAAACGTTCCGCCGTACTGTCTGGCCGCCCCGCGATTGAAAGCCACGCGCATCCCGACCGAAGGCATCACGGCTGAAGGTTCAAGCCCCGTCATTTTCGCGCCCCAGCGACCGAGCGCATGCGCGTAGGCCATGTGCGAGGTGGCCTGCGCGGCGATGAGTTTGTCCCACATCGGGCCGGTCGGCGTGTGAAAGAAGGTGCTCCATTTTTTGTCGAGCGCGCGCGTGTAATACGCGCGGTAGGTTTCGAGCGCTTCGCGGCGCGGCGTGGCGGGCGTGAGTTTCAACGCGGCGGCGTCCGTCGCGTTCCACACGTAGCCGATGCTCTCGCCCGAAATCCAGCCGACGAACTGATCGCGCAACTCTCCGTTCAGGAGTTTCCAAGCGGCCTGTCCCTGCGCTTCGGGCGAGGTGGCCTGACTGTAGTTGATGATGACGGCGAAGGGCGCGCGCGTCTCGCGCAGGTAGCGCAGGAACGGATGACCCTCCAGCAGGAAGCCCGTCAAGTGGTCGAGCGGGACGACGGGCACGACGAGCGGCGACGAAAACAGCGGCACGTCGCGCGCCCCCTTGTACTTGGCGACGAATTCTTCGATTGGTTCGGCGTTGAAAGGATAGAGCGGGCGCGCGTCGGGCGGCTGATCCAGCAGCGGCCAGAACTCTGCGGCGATGTTCCAGGGCATCATGAAATCGCGTCCGGCGACGAGCGGCCTGCGCCACGCGGCGGGCACTTGCCCCGCAGCGTCCGCTGCGACGAGCGGCGTGAGTTGCGGAGCCGGGCGCGCGGAAAAATCTCTGAGGACGCGCAGCGCGGCGAAGTCCGGCTTGCTTCGCCCTTCGGGCGTGTAGGCCGCGTCGTTCGTGAGCACGAAACAGTCCACGTGGCGACGCGCCGCCGCCGCGCCTTCGATCAACAGCGAGACGCGCGCCGCGCCTTTAGCCATCGCATTAACTGTCGCCCCGTCCCACGCGAATGCCCAGCCCCAGTACATTCCCGTCTCGTCGTGCGGCGCGAGTCGCGCCTGCGCGCCGAATTCGTGACGAAAGACTTCGCGCCCGCCCTGCGTGATGCGCAACGTGAAGGTTTCGGTCTTGCCGAGCCAGTCGGCGTAGCGCACCCACACTTTGTATTGGCCTGCGCGCGGAATCTCCACGTCCTGATAAATCTCGGCCTTCGTCTCGTCGGCGCTCGC
>DASQDV010000298.1:0-2946 GCA_035633995.1 Pyrinomonadaceae bacterium
GCCTTCGTTGACGCCGAGGAACAAACGCCCGTCGCGTTGGGCGACGAACTCGCGGTTCGCGCCGACGAAGATGAAATCGTCGTTGTCGTCGCCGATGACGGCGATGAGCGCGCCGGTCGGCTCGTTGCGCATCAGTTTGTCGCGGTCTGCGAGGCGCGGCAGCCCCGTCGGCGTGGACATGTTATTGCCGCCGAGCGAGACGCGCCCCGTCGCGGAGATGCGCAGGCGTTGACCCTTGCGCACCATCAGGCCGCTGTCGTTCCAGCCGTTGGAAGCGTTGTCGGCGCGCACGCGCAGGCGGATGGGGAAGTAGAGCGGCGTCGCACCCGTGCCGCTCGTGGCTGTGCCCGTGTCGGAGGCGCGGTCGTCGCGCGTCGTGTCCGGCTGCGTCGTGCGCGTCGGGGGAGGATTGTTGCGCACGACGGGCGTGCTCGCGCTGCGGTCGTCCGGCGCGCCCGCGTCGTCGCCCGCGTTTCCGGCGGCTATCGCGCCGCCCGACGCGTCGAACTCGATGGATTCGATGTCTTCCGAGTAGATCGTCATGCGCCCGCGCCGCCCGCGCGTGCCCGCGCCGATGAGCACGGTGAACTGCTGATCTTTGAAAGCGATGATCTGGCCGCGCACGACCGAACCGTCGCGCAGGCGGATCGTATCGGCCAGCGCCGCCGACACGACACCCAGACTCAAGGTGAGGACGACGGCCAACGCAGCCGCTCGACTCAAGGTACTCTTCTTCATAAATCCCTCCCGGAGATTCCCGACAACCGGCGAAATGTTTCAGCGGACGTTTACCAAACAGAGACACGCTTTGGCAAGCGGGAGAGTAGCATGTTGCACGACAGGATGTGCGAAACGGAGGCACGGGTTGCCTCGCGCGCCCGCGCGGATGCCGCCCGGATAGAGAAGGGAAGGCCGGACGGCAAAGCCTGCTTCAATTTCGTGCGCCGCGCGTCGCTTTGTAGCCGTCGCGCACGACGACCCTGCGGCGCTGCTCTTCCGTTGCGCCCGGCGTGAGCGCGACGCGCACACGGCGAAACTTGCCGTCGCGCGCTTTGTTCGTCGGGCTGTAGCCGATTATATATTGCGTGCGCAAATCCCGCGTAATCTCCTGCGCGATGCGCGGCAACTCTGTGACGGCGCGCGGGAAGAAGACGCGCCCGCCCGTCTCGCGTGCGAGCCGTTCGAGGAGAGCGCGTGGTTCGTCGGGCGCGCCCGCCCGTCCGTGCGTCGTCGTCGCCGCATTAGTCTCTTTGACAAACCCTACGATGTAGAGTTGCACATCCTCCGTGCGCAACTGTTCGGAGAGTTCCGCCTGTGTGTAACGGCTGCCGCGATCCTCTCCGTCCGTGACGAGGATGAGCGCGCGACGGCGCGGAAGTTGGCTGCCGCGCGTTCGTGCGGCGTCGCTCTGTTCGGCAATGTGCGCGGCGGAGAGATAGATGCAATCGTAGAGGGCGGTGGCGCGCGTTTCCGTCTGGAGTTCGTCGAGCGCGCTGAAGAGGGCGGCCTTGTCCGGCGTGAAGCGCCATTCGATGCTCGCGCGCCGCCGGGGGCGAAAGCGCGCGAGGAAAGTTTCGTCGCCCGCGCGGTTGCTCTAGATAATTGTCTTGCTCATGCCGATGAACATGCCCAACTGCGCCTGCGCAAAACTCGTGTTGGCGATGATGAGGCCGTAAGTGAGCGGCGCTTCTTCTCGACTGAAAAACGCGATCTCCTGAGCCACGCCGTCTTCATACACGCTGAACTCTTCACGCCGCACGTCTCTGAGCGGGCGATTCAACTCGTCAACCACGCGCACGTGGAGGTTGACGAGATTTGTCTCCACGCGTATCGTCTCGTCCGTCTCCGTCT
This sequence comes from Pyrinomonadaceae bacterium, assembly GCA_035633995.1. Lineage (GTDB taxonomy): Bacteria > Acidobacteriota > Blastocatellia > Pyrinomonadales > Pyrinomonadaceae > JAIVJZ01. Next base: position 1,852 of record DASQDV010000298.1, read on the forward strand.
GGGCGACGCCGGTGCGCCCGGCCTGCTTCTGTTGCGCTCCGGCAGCGGCAAACAACAGGAGCAGCAGCGTTAGCCCGGCGAGCAACTTTAATATCGGCGCGCGCGGGCGCGCGAACCTTTGGATTACGGCGCGGCGCGCATCTTTAAAATTCATGAACCGCTTCACATCTTTACGATTCGACATTTCTTGTCTATGCTTTCAATCTCAACTTAAGATTGAAGTCATCGCCCGGTAATCTTACTAGACTTTGGCGCGAGCGAAAGTCTGCGGCGGGCAATTTTATTAACGACACATTCAACAGCCTTCACCACACAGGGGAGTTTAACTTATGGCCTTACCGGCAAGGTATCGGGGCGCGGGCTATCGCGCATGGATGAGCGAAGATTTGGGCGCGCTCGTCGAGTCGAAGGATTTAACGCTTTCTCATTTGCAGAAAGGCTACGTGCGTTCGCGCTGGCTGCAACAGGTATTGCGTCTGGATTACGAGTTGCAGCGCACGCTCAAGAAATATCAGGTGCTGCGCCTGGCGACCGCGCTCGGATGCCTCGTCATCCTGATGCTGGTCAGTCTCGGTTTTGAAGAGGGGCGCTGGGGCGCGTGGTCGAACGGCGTGCGCTACGCGACGATTCTCACGACGCTCACCGTCGCGGCCTGCATCGTCATCGAGCACCTGTTCAACTACGGGCAGCGCTGGCGCGAGACGGAGCAGCATCTCGAACGGTTGCAAACCGAAGGCTGGCGATTCCTGCAACTGAGCGGCCATTATCGCCATTACGAAAACCACGCGGAGGCTTTCGCGGCCTTCGTCAATCAGGTGGAAGAACTGAGCCAGCGCGAAGTTGAAGTTTACAGTTCGCGCGTGCTGCACGAGCGCAGGAAGGGAGGCGGCGCGTTCGAGACGGACGCCCCAAAAAAGTCGGAAGCACCGCCCCACGAGCCGACAGCAGCAGCAGCGGGGCGGGCGGAGGTTCCAACGGTTCCCGTGCGCGATCAGATCGCGCCGCGCCGCGTACAGCTTCCGCGGGGGCAGTAAGCTACCTCGCGCCCGTCGTCACTTGGGAGTTGCTCGCGGAGCGCGAACCGGCGCTCGCCGC
>DASQDV010000299.1:0-1824 GCA_035633995.1 Pyrinomonadaceae bacterium
CCTGCGTCTCGGCGATGCGCAGTTCGGCCTTCAAATTTTGCGGCTCGACGACGCGCGCGAGATTCGTGCCCGGCTGCACCTGCTGCCCGACTTCGACCTGCATCTGGTGCAGCTCGCCGTTCGCCCCGGCGAGCACGCGCAGCGTCCCCACCTGCGTCTGGCGCAGTTGGAGTTGCGCTTTGAGTTGAGCGATGCGCGCCTGTTGCGAGGCGAGTTGCGCCTGCGCGGATTTCGCCGTGCCGTCCAGACGCTTCTTCTCGATGTTGTAACGATTGGCTAAATCGGCCACGCGGACGCGCGAGAGTTTCAAATTGATGGCGGGGATCAAACCGTCTTTGGCGAGTTCTTCATCGTTGTCGGATTGCAGTTTGGCCTGCTGGTATTCGGCCTGCACGGTGGCGGCGGCGGCCTGCTGGCTCATGCGCTCGCTTTCGAGTCGCGCGCGGATGTTGTTGTAATCGGCTTCGGCGGCGCGCACCTGATATTCGAGGTCAACCGTGCCCTGCTGCAACTCCGGGTTGCTGAGTTCGATGAGCACGGTGCCCGCCGTCACCTCCGTGCCCGGCTGGACGAGCACGCGCTCGACGCGCCCTTGCGTCGCCGCCGCGATGACGCGCACGTCCTGCGGCACGAGCGTGCCGATGCCGCGCACCTGCCGGAGCATCTGGCCGCGCTTCACCGTGTCAATGAGCGCCGTCGAACGCTCGACGGACGGCGCGGCGGGCTTCATGCGAGAGACGCCGAAAGTGATGGCCGCGATGGCGACGATGGCGATGGCCGCGTAGATCGCGACGCGAATTTTGCGCTTGCGAGCCGAAGATTTACCGCGAGGAACATCCATACCTGAAAAATTCTTCCTTCCTTCACCGCACGCTTATGCGAAAGACGTGCCACCTGAAAAACCCTGATTTCCCCGCTTTTTTGCTGCTTTTTCAACTTTCGCGGCGACCGCACGATATCTGCAATTCCCACTTTCGGGAAAACGCGCTTCGCAACCGGACAAAATGTGCGGGAACCGATTCATTCATCTATCGGCGCATTTCTACATCGAGCCGATAAACCAATAAGCCAATGGTTCAGTCTTCCTTCACCACCCAGCCGTCGGCCAGTTGCACGATGCGGTCGCCGTAGGCGGCGTTCTGTTCCGAGTGTGTGACTTGAATGATGGTCGTGCCTTCGTCGTTCAGGCGCTTGAAGAGTTCCATGATCTCGCGCCCCTGGCTCGAATGAAGATTGCCGGTCGGCTCGTCCGCCAGCAGCAGTTTCGGATTCGAGATGACGGCGCGCGCGACGGCCACGAGTTGCTGTTGCCCGCCCGACAACTGGTTCGGGTACAAATCCTTCTTCCCCACGATCTGGAAGCGGTCGAGCACGTCGCCGACGATGGACTGCCGTTCGGCTTTCTTGACATCCTTGTAAGAGAGCGGCATGTCGAGGTTTTCATAGACGGTCATGTGGTCGAGCAGGTGATAGCGCTGGAAGACGAAGCCGATGTAGTGCTTGTTCAATTCGGCGCGCTCTTTTTTGCCGAGCTTATGAACGGCTTGATCCATGAAATAGTATTCGCCCGTCCACGCGCTATCGAACATGCCGAGGATGCTGAGAAGCGTTGACTTGCCCGCCCCCGAAGGCCCCATGACGGACACGAACTCGCCCTCGCGCACGTCCAGATCAATGCGGCGGAGGACGTAAGTTTTATTCACGCCCTGCGCGTAAACTTTTTCGACATTACGCAAACGAATCATGTGTCACCTTACGCGCGACGGGCGCTGAAGAGTTCCTTAAAAATGGCCGCCGGAATCTGGAAGCGTATGAGCACGCCCT
>DASQDV010000300.1:0-1556 GCA_035633995.1 Pyrinomonadaceae bacterium
CGACCAACTATCGCTCGCCGGCAGCTTGATCGCCTCCGGCAGAGAAGAACAGCCGCAGGCGGCCATCATCGTGGTCGCCGAAGAATGCGAGGCCGCCGAGATGCTCGCGTTGCTGCAAGCGGGCGCTTCCGACTTCATCACCCCGCCGCTCAAGCGCGCCGACACGTTGCCGCGCGTGTGGCGTCTGCTCGAACAGGCACGCTCAAAAGAGAGTTTGACTCAGAGTCTGCGTGAGCGGATCGGGCTGAAACGGCTCGTCGGCGAATCTGCGAAGTTTCTCGACGAGATCAGAAAGATTCCGCTCGCGGCGCGCTCGGACGGGCGCGTGCTGATTTCGGGCGAGACGGGAACGGGCAAGGAACTGTGCGCCCGCGCGATTCATTACCTCAGCCCGCGCGCCGCAGGCCCCTTCGTGCCCGTCAACTGCGGCGCGATTCCGGTCGAGTTGGTGGAGAACGAGATGTTCGGCCACGAGCGCGGCGCGTTCACGGGAGCGGCCTCGGCGCGTCCCGGCCTCATCGAAGAGGCCGAAGGCGGCACGCTCTTTCTCGACGAAATTGATTGCCTGCCGCTCCTGGCGCAGACGAAACTGCTGCGCTTCCTGCAAGAGAAAGAGTACCGCAGGCTCGGCTCGACCAAGACGCTGCGCGCCGACGTGCGCGTCATCACGGCCTCGAACGTCGATCTGGAAGAGGCCGTCAAACGGGGGAAGCTGCGTCAAGACCTTTACTATCGTTTGAACGTGGTGCCCGTCAGGCTGCCGCCTTTGCGCGAGCGGCGCGAGGACATTCCGCTGCTCGCACACTATTTTATGGCGCAGTATGCCGCCGAGTTCGATAAGCTGGTGACGACGCTCTCCGCCGAATCCATCCAGAAACTCGTCTCCTACGATTGGCCGGGCAACGTCCGCGAACTGGAACACACCATCGAGCGCGCCGTGCTGCTCTCGGAAACGCCGCAGATCGAGGGCAGAGAGATCATGCTGCCGGGCGGCGCTTTAAATTTGTCGGACGAAGAATCGTTCCGGCAGGCGAAGGCCAGAGCCGTCGAACAGTTCGAGCGCAGCTACATCCAGCAGCTTTTGCTCTCGCACAAAGGCAACATCAGCCGCGCGGCGCAGGCGGCGCGGAAAAACCGTCGCGCCTTCTGGCAGTTGATCCGCAAGCACCGCATTGACGTGGAATATTTCAAGTCAGCCGCTTCCTCAGACCTCTCAAGGACAAACCCGCACACTACATAGGACAAATTCATCCTACCCACTTTCCCGCCCGACGACCGAGCCATAGGCGCGCCGCTTCCGCCTGCCTATGACAAAAAGAGCCGTGCCGCGCGGCGAACAACGCATAAACCCTTGTCTCTTCGTCGCGGCCAACGGATTGCAGTAAGTGTGCAGCCGAGCAGTGCCGCGACTGGAAATGTGATGTGTACTCCCGACAAGTCTCAAATCGCCCGCGACGTGTTGGCCTATCTGGCGGAGCACCCCGATGCGCAAGACACCTTCGAGGGCATCGTCGAATGGTGGCTGCTCGAACAAAAGATCAAACGGCAGACTGCGG
>DASQDV010000301.1:0-12947 GCA_035633995.1 Pyrinomonadaceae bacterium
GCGGCTCAACTGAGCGCGCGTCAGTTAAGCCGCCCCCGCGCCTACTCCCACACCGCGCACGGCCACCCCACTACATACGCGCCGAGAGCGTTCCCGGCCCGCCGCGTATCCGTGAAGGCGTGCATCAGCGCGGCCTGCCCCGCCAGAAACCTCTCATCCAACACAAACTTATCGTCCGACGGCGTGTGCGGCGTCAGCCCGCAGATCAACTCGATCAACGCATCCCGGCCTTCGCTGTCCTCGCGCCGCGTGATGAGATCAACCAACTCACACGCCCTCTCCTGCGTGACAGGAAGGGTTGACCAACGCCTGATCGGCTCATCGAAATATGGCTCTCTCTTCGCGCGGAGGGGTGGCGTGCGCGTGCTATTATCTTTTCGCATCAGTAGCTCCTTGAAACGTGATACTGGTGTAGAGGGCTTACCTAAGATTGCCGTCTTGGTAAGTCCTCGCCTGTTAGTGTGTTCTCGCCTGACAACTTCACGCGAAATCCTACAACACTTTGCAGGATTTCTCAATAGTAACCCTGCAATTTGACGTAGAGTTTTATCTGGCACAAAAATTCACATGGCACTTTTAACGACAAAGCAGGTGGCGGAACGGTTAGGCGTCAGCATTGGACGTATCCATCAATTGATTAAGGAAGAACGCTTACCCGCTGAGAAGATTGGGCGCGACTATGTGATCAGAGAAGATGATTTGAAACTCGTAGAAGATCGTAAAGTAGGTAGACCACCGAAGGCTAAAGCTGAGAGTTCAAACGTGAGCAGGAAAGGTAGTAAGAAGTGAAGTTTTGATTCTTGCTCTAAAACGATCTGAATCTACCCTTGATAGACTCCCTTTTAATTTGACATTATTATCTGAATATCTTGTTTAGAAAGGTATGGTGTGCCTAAGCAACCACTTGCGGAAGTCTTCGGCTTTCCTATAGACAACAAATCGCCCGAAGCAAACCGCTATCAAGAAAAGCGGCTCTGCCCGTTTAATAACAAAGTGCCGAACTGCACGAAGGATAAAGCCAATGATCCTCTTGGCGTGTGTAGCGTGCATGAAGGCGATGCTGTAGCAATTACTTGTCCTGTTCGTTTTCGTGAAGACTGGCTCATCGCTGATGACGCAGCCGCTTTCTTCTTCCCACCAGCAGCCACATGGACATCACTCGTTGAGGTTCGACTTAAAGATAAATACGGCCAGTCTGCCGGTAATATAGATGTTGTATTAGTTTCTTATGATGACAAAGGCCGCGTAATTGATTTTGGATCGTGTGAAGTGCAAGCTGTTTACATCTCGGGCAATGTTCGTGCGCCTTTTGAGTACTATATGCAAGACCCTGCAAATCGCTCTAACATGGATTGGACGGGCAAGCCTTACTACCCACGCCCTGATTATCTTTCATCATCACGGAAGAGGCTTGCGCCGCAACTCTTGTTTAAGGGTGGCATCCTTCACACATGGCGGAAGAAGCAAGCTGTCGCCATTCATCGCGGCTTCTTTAACACACTCCCGAAATTGTCAGAGGTAGAACCGCAGGACGCCGATCTTGCATGGCTTGTTTATGATCTTGTACATGATCCAACGCAGAACTTGTATAAGCTGACGCGTGGTTTAACTGTCTATACAAAATTTGAGCCTGCAATGTTGAGGCTTACAACAGCCGAAGCTGGCTCGGTTGAACTGTTCATCGAGCATTTACAATCTAAGCTGGATGAGAAGTTGGACAATAATCCTCCTGATGCTCCGGCATTGAACGATATTATATTGACATAAAGCCATGTCACGAGCAGCGCAACTTACACTATTTAATGAGCCGTCTTTAGATGAGATTATCAACGTGGCGTCCGTGCCACAGCGCAGCCCCTTTCGCTATCCGGGCGGCAAAACGTGGCTCGTGCCTCGCATCAGACAATGGCTTACAAGTAGATCGTCGCTCGCTGACGAGTTTGTAGAGCCATTTGTAGGCGGGGGCATTGTGAGCTTGACGGTAGCGGCTGAACGGCTCGCCAAGCATGTGACGATGGTCGAACTTGATGAGCAAGTAGCTGCTGTTTGGCGAGCAATCATCGAAGATGATGACGGTGAGTGGTTGGCAAACAAAATTGTAAAATTTGACCTTACACTTGACGCGCTCAAAGATGCGCTTTCAAGTAAAGCTGACAGTGTTCGTGAACGGGCATTTCAAACTATCTTAAAGAATCGAACATATCGGGGCGGCATACTCGCGCATGGTAGCGCGCCGTTGAAACATGGCGAGAATGGCAAAGGCATAGCCTCACGCTGGTATGCAGAGACACTAAGGCGTCGTATCTTTGAGATTCAATCCATACGTGAGCGTATTACCTTTATCGAAGGTGACGGTCTGGATGTTATCAGGCAAAACGCGCGACGGCGTGATGCTGTTTACTTTATTGACCCGCCATATACCGCCGCAGGGAAGCAAGCAGGGCGGCGGCTCTATACACACTCGGAACTAGACCATGAAGAACTATTCAGAGTAGCAAGTACAATAGCAGGAGATTTCCTGATGACTTATGATGATGCTGATGGAGTTCGTGCTCTTGCCAGTAAATATGGATTCGATATTGAACTTGTTGCGATGAAAAATACACATCATGCAAAAATGACGGAACTACTCATCGGACGCAATCTCAATTGGGCTAGATAATCTAATAACTCGCCCATCCTGCCGGACTCGCCTCTAGCTCAAACCATTTGGCATAGCGGCGGATTCTTACTCGGAACATCTAAAGAAAGTTGAAGCTTTCGGGCTTCGCCTTTTTATCGACACTCACCCCGCTCAGGCCTCCGTGTTTAGAAGTATAGACCGATGCGCGGCATGATGGCGGTGTAGCGTGGGTCGGCGGCGCGGTGGGTGGGCGTGCTTGCGCTCGTGTCCGGAAATACCGGGTTAGGTTTGTGTTGAGATAAGGTAAGCAAGGGGTGGGGTGAAAGTGCGGGGCGTGTGGGGCGTAAATTGATTAAAGTCTTGCCACGCGCGGGTGTTTTGGGGTACAAAGTCGGCGCGGTATTTGGTTTCACTCAGGGCGCAAGTCTTGCGGGTGCTTCGTTTCTTGCGGAGTTTTCTGCCGACCCGGTTCTTGCCAGAGTTGCGACCCGTTCGTGCCCGTCGTCCGGCGGCGCACGATCTTTCGTCTCCCGTTGAAGCACAATTTACGTTTGAGGAGAATATAAACATGCGTGCATTCCCCGTGCGGCTGTGGCCGAGCGCCATCCGCTTCGTCCTCGTCTGCCTGTTCGCGCTCGTCAGCGTGGGCGCGGCCTTCGCGCAGGCGCAATCGAACGCCTCCGACCTGCAAGGCTACGTGCGCGATGCGCAGGGCGGCCTCGTCGTCAACGCGGGCGTGACGGCGCGCAACAAGGCGACCGGCCTGACGCGTACCGCGCAGAGCAACGACGAAGGCTTCTACCAGATTACCAACTTGCCTCCCGGCGAGTATGAGGTGACGGTGGAGGCGGCCAACTTCTCGCGCGCCAACATCCCCTCAATCGTGCTCACCGTCGGGCAGCGCGCAGACCTCGACGTGCCGCTCGCCGCCGGGCAGGTCTCCGAGACCGTCACCATCTCCGGCGCGACCACAGACATCGTCGAAACCTCGCGCACCGTCCTCGCCAACACCATCGACACGCAGCGCATCGAGAATTTGCCCGTCAACCAGAGAGACTATCTCGGCATCGCCACCACGATCTCGACCGTCAATCGCGGCAACGACCGCGCCGTCGGCCCCGCTCCCTCTTCGGGTTTGAACATCGGCGGCCAGCGCGGTCGCTCCACGCTCGTACAGGTTGACGGCGCGGACAACACGGACAACTCCATCAACGCCGCCCGCACCACCGTCTCGCAAGAGGCCGTGCAGGAGTTCCAGGTGGCGACGAACTCTTACGCGCCGGAGTTTGGCCGCGCCATCGGCGGCATCGTCAACGTCGTCACCAAGAGCGGCGGCAACGAGTATCGCGGCAACATCTTCGGCTTCCTGCGCAACCGCAGGTTTCAGGCGCGCAATGCTTTTGCGCCCGTCGAAGACCCGCCCTTTACGCGCGTGCAGTACGGCGCAACTATCGGCGGCCCCATCAAACGCGACCGCACCTTCTTCTTCGCCGCCTTCGAGCAGCGCCGCCGGCAGGAATCCGCCTTCTTTAGTTCCGACGTGGGGCGCGGCCTGACTTCGAGCCTCGCGGTCGGCCCCGGCACGTCCTTCCCGTTCGTGCCCCTGCCGAACAATTTCACCAATTTGACGGCGGCGCAGGCCGCCTTTATCACGACCCAACTCAACACGGGCGCGGCCACCGGCAACGCGGCGCTCATCGGCGCTGCCCTGACCTACGCCACTTTCGCCTCTTCCGGCGGGCAGATCGGCCTGACCGGCGCGAGCCCTCTGCGCAGCATCGGCGGCGCGATTCCTGCGGGACAGGTCATCGGCGGGCGCTTCTTCATCTCCGGCGCGCCCGTCCCGACCGCCGCCAACAACGGCGCCAACCGGGGCGCCTTCATCACCGTCAACGAGGCCGGTCAGCCTATCGGCTTCCGCCCGCTCAACAGCCTCGCGCGCATCTTCCCGATTTCGGAGGCCACCAGCTTCTTCTCGGTGCGCGGCGACCACCAGATCAACCAGTCGAACCAACTGACGATGCGCTTCGGCTACAACCCCGGCGACGTGACGGGCATTCAGGACGAATCGCAGAATCAGGTCTTGGGGCAGAACGACTTCTCGCGCACCGGGCGGCAGGAGGTGAAAGACACGAATTTCGTCACCTCTCTGACTTCGACTTTGACCAGCCGCCTCGTCAACGAAGCGCGTTTCAGCTTCGGCCACCGCGACGCCAAGTTCGATTCGCAAGTGCCCGGCACGGCCATCCAGATTTCCGGCGCGGCCTTCATCGGCTCAAACCCCTTCTCGCCCGTTGACCGCACCGAACGACGCTTCCAATTCACGGACAACATCAGTTGGCTGCCCGGCAACCACAACTTCAAGTTCGGCGCGGACTTCAACTTCGTCGACGTGGAAGCCATCTTTGAATTGAACTTCCCCGGCCTCTTCAATTTCGGCGAGGTGTCGGGCGGCACGCTCGCCGCCGGTTTCATTCCCGGTCTGCCGTCGAGCGCGCCCTCGCTCACGCCCGTGCAGGCCTACGGCGCGGGCATCCCCGGCGTCTTCATACAGGGCTTCGGCAACCCGAACAGCACTTTGAAGAACAAGCCGATTGCCTTCTTCGCGCAGGACTCCTGGAAGGTCAGACCCAACCTGACGCTCAACTACGGCCTGCGCTACGACGTGGAACTCACAGAGACCATCCCGACCACCGGCTTCACAGACCCCCTGAGCCGCGTCAACCTCTCGGCTGCCGATTTGAATGCGGCGCAGAACGTGCTCGGCGTGCAGCAGGGCTTCCCGCGCGACACCAACAACTTCGCGCCGCGCGTCGGCCTCGCGTGGGACCTGACCAACGACGGCAAGACCGTCTTCCGCGCCGCCTACGGCCTCTTCTACGACCACCCGCTGCTTGCCATCGCGTTTAACTCCGACATCGCCGACGCCGCGCAGCAGCAGCAGTTTACGACCGTCATTCCGGGCAGCCCCGACCCGCGCGCGACGCTCAACCTGCTCCAAATCTTTCAGGGCACCGTCAGCCCCGGCATCACGCCCGGCGTCGCCTCGACCGCCCAGTATCTGCCCGGACAACTGCGCTTCAACGACCAGACGTTCCCCGGCTTCGGCCCCATCCTTCCCTTCACGCTCGCCGTCGCGCAGGACTTCGAATACGCCTACGCCAACCAGGCCAACGTCACGCTCGAACGGCAGTTGACGAAGAACACTTCCGTCTCCGCCAGCTACGTCTTCGTCGGCGCGCACCACCTCCCGCACCCGCGCGACGTGAACGCCCCGCAAAACGAACTGCTCGTGGAAAATTTCCGCCGGTTCGCCGTCGGCAATCCCGTCATCTGCCCTGCCGAACTCGGCGCGGCGCGCCCCGCCTGTCTCGCCAACGGTCGCGCCCCTTTGAGCTTCGGCGAAGCCGTCCTGTTCCCGATCCCGACCGCCTCGAATGCGCTCTTTACCGTGCGCATTCCCGGCCTCGTCGCCGTCAACAACGTTTCGGGGCAGACGATTGTGAGCCCGCTCGCGGCCAACTTCTTCCGCCCGAATGCGCCAAACTACTTCTTCGTCCAGTCCGTGACGGGCGGCGCGGTCACGCCCGCCGTCTTCAACGCGGCGATTGCCGGGTCAGTCCGCACGCCCGGACTCATCTCGCCCTTCGGCGACGTGAGCGCGCAGGTCTCCGACGGCAACTCGAACTACAACGCGATGACGCTGGAAGCCAAGCGCCGTTTCTCGAACAACTTCCAGTTCCTCGCCTCCTACACGTGGTCGCACTCGATAGACGACTCTTCGGACTTGCAGACGCTGCTCAAGCCGCAGGACAACCGCAACTTCCGCGCCGAGCGTTCCGACTCGCTCTTTGACCAGCGCCATCGCTTCGTCTTCAGCGGCGTCGCCACCTCGCCCGACAGTTGGCGCGGCTCCGACAGCGCGGCGCGCCGCTTCTTCGCCGACTTCACCATCTCCCCCATTCTCGAACTGTCGTCGGGTCGCCCCTTCAACATCATCACCGGCACGGACACCAACGCCGACCTGCAAAGCTCCAACGACCGTCCGAGCGTCGCCGCCGACGGCACACTCTTCGTGCCGTCCTTCCTGACGCCCGGCAACCTGCGCCGCAACGCCGGAATCACGCACGGCTACGCGTCGCTCGACATGCGCGTCGCGCGCGCCATACGCTTCGGCGAACGCATGCGGCTCGATTTGATCGCAGAAGGGTTCAACCTCTTCAACCGTTTCAACGAAGCCGCCGCCAACCCGTTCTTCGACGTGGTCAACACCTTCGGCGAGCGTCGCGGCGGCCTCTACTACAGCCGCCCGACCGCCGCCTACGACGCGCGCCAATTCCAGTTCGGCCTCAAATTCTCGTTCTAAACGCCGAACCACAAAAGGCGAAAAGCGGCTGGCAGGATTCAACTCCGCCAGCCGCTTCTCGCGTTTCAGGCAAGCGAACCCGAACGCCCCCCGCGCGCATCGCACACACGGCGGAACTTGCCGCTCCGCCCCCGCATCGTCATACTCTTCCCGGTGCAAAATTTATTTCGAGTCCCGACTTTGGAGACATTGATGAAAAATAGATTTTTCCGGTACGGCGTCGCGCTCTGCGCGCTCTTTTTGACATCGTTTACTACGACGGCTCTCGCGCAATCGGGCGCAACCCGCCCGCGCCGCGTTGACCCTACGACCAACCAGACGCCACCATCACCCGTCTCGGCGCAGCCGCGCGCTAACGCCCCTGCTGCCGGACAGTCGGCTTCCGGCTCCGGCGACACGGCGCGCGCCTATTCTCTGTTGCAGCAAAAGCAGTATGCGGAGGCGGCGCGGGAGGCGCGCGCGGCAGCCGCAGCCGACCCGAAGAACAGCGAGGCGTGGAAGATCGCGGGCTTCGCCGCGGTTTACCAGAACCAGTTCAAAGAGGCCGCGACCGACTTGCAGCGCGCGCTCGAACTCCAGCGCGCCGCGAAAGAAGAGGACGCGCCGACCGTAGACGCGCTCGCGCAGTCGCTCGTCCGCTCCGATGATTTCGAGCGCGCGCTGCCGCTGCTCGTCACGGCCACGTCGCGCGCGGGCGCGCCGCCCGACGCCACGCTGCTCTACTATCGCGGCCTCGCCGAATATCGCACGAACAAACAGGCCGACGCCGAGCGTTCGTTCAACGCAGCGGTCAAAGCCGACCCGAAAAATTCCGCTTCCCTCTTCTATCTCGGTCGCATCGCTTACGAGCGCAACCAGACGGACGCGGCCATCGCCGCGCTCAATCGCGCCACGCTCGCCGACCCGCGCTTCGGTGAAGCGTGGACGCTCCTGACTTATGCCTACCTTCGCCGCGCCGCCTCTGCCGCCGCGCCCGCGCAGGCCGACGCAGATTATTTGAACGCCGTCCGCTCGTCCGACGCGCTCGTGCGCGTGCGCGCAGGCGACGAACCGGCGGCGGCCTTGAACGGTCAGGCGCTGATCGGCGCGAAGCAGTTCCCGCGCGCCATCACGGTGCTCGAACGCGCCGCCGCCAACCCCGCCGTGCGCGGCTCGACGCTCTACCTGCTCGGCGTCGCCTATTCGCGCTCCAAAAATTTCCCCAAGGCCATTGCCACCTTCGAGCGCGCCGCCGCGAAGACCGCCGACGACGTGAACATCTACCGCGAGCTGGGCTACGCCCACGAAGTCTCCAAGCAATATGCGAAAGCCCTCGCGGCCTATCAGAAGGGCGCAGAACTCGCGCCCGACGACGACGATTTCAAAGAGTCCATCGAACGCGTCCGCCCGTTCGCGAAATAAAGGTTTGAGGTTCAAGGGGTCAAGTTTCAGGAGTGAGGTTTTGAGTTTTTTAACTTGAAACCTGCAACCTGAAACCTGATCTTGAAACCTGAAACTTGAAATCTTATCTTGAAACCTGACCGCGCAAGCGTTAGCATCCAGCCATGAACAAAACAGAAATTTTTCGCATTCGTAGAACATACGCGTCGCGCATTCTGGCCGCCGCCGTCATCGTGGCTTGCCTCTTCGCGGGCAGCCAACCGGCAGAGGCCGCCGAGTGGCACGGCCTCACGCCTTTGAAGTCGCGCCGCGCAGACGTGGAGCGCGAACTCGGCAAGCCGCTGGCCGGAGACATGGCGAACGGCGCGCTCAACTTCAAAGTCGCGGGCGGCATCGTGACCGTGACGTTCGTGACCGCAAAGTTTGCCCAGACGAAAAAGCTCTCGCCCGATACCGAAGGCACGGTGCTGCTCATCGTCTTGCAGCATGAGAATTCGTCGGACACGCCGGAGTCTATGAGCCTGGTGAACAAGAGCGGCTTTACGCGCGAAGAAAAGGGCGTGATGGCCGTCTACACAAACCAGAAGGACGGCATCACCTACACCTTCTTCAACGGGCGGCTCAAGACCACGCGCTACGCGCCCTCCACCGATCAGATCGCGGGCACACAGGGTTTGAGATCGATCAGGTGACGGGAGAAGACAGGTAAATCGTGAATCGTAAATCGTAAATAGATTAAAACCGCTTTCTTCTATTCACGATTCACGAGTTACGACTCTTTATGTTGTACCGCCCACATTTGAATGCACAACTCAGGGAGCGGCGCGATGAGTTTGTGCGCTTCGAGGCGGTGTGGAACGAGGCGTTGGGCGAGTATGTGCGGCGTCTGCGTGCGCTCGGCGGGCGCGCATCCGGTGAGATCAAGAGCGCGGCGGAGCGTGCGATTGCGGCGGGCGCGGCGCGTGCGGCGGGCGCGCTTCCCGCCGACGAGCTTGAACGCGCGGGCGCGTTCGTCGTTGCTTTCAAGGAGCGTTGGCGTTCGCATGAAGAGGCGCGGCGCTGGGCTGTGGAAGTGTTGACGGGGCGCGTGACGTGCGCGGCGGACGGCAGCCAGATTCTGCCGGGACGCGAAATCAGCCTCCCCGTTGCGGCGGTGCAGGCCGCGTGGTTCGAGAACCCGCACACGGCTGCGGGGCAGGACAGTTATCGCAAGGAATCGCGGTTCTCGATAATCACGCCGGAGGAGTTGTTGAAAGCCGAAGGCGGCGCGGCGACCGCCGCCGACCTCGTCGGCCTGCGTCGCTTCCAGTTGGAAATCGCCGCGCTCTCGGAGTTTTTAGAACGACAACGCGGCTGGCGCGCACGCGGCGAACGCCTCCCCGTCGCCTTCTTCGACGGCACGCTTCTGCTCTCGACGACGCGCACGCGCGCAGAGTCTCTCGCGGGGGCGCTCGATCTGCCGGGCGCGTACATCAAGGCGATTGTCGAAGCCGTCCGTCTCTCGCGCGACACGGAAGTCCCGCTCGTCGGCTACATCGATCAGTCTTACGCGCGCGACATCGTCCGCCTGCTCGACCTGTTTGCGACCGGTGAGCCGCCGCCCGCCGCCACCGTCTTCGACGCGCGTTTGTTCTCGGCCTCGAACTCGACCGGCGGCGAACCGCTCTTTAACAGTTGGGGCGACCGCACAGTCTTTTGCTACTGCGTGCGCGAAGGTCTGACGGCTGACTTTCAGGACGAACGGGGCAACCCGCTCGTCGGTTTCGTCTACCTACAGACGACGGGTGAGGGCGCGCCCGCACGCCTCGACATCCCCGCGTGGGTTTACGAAAAGAAGCTGATCGACGAAGTTGTCAACACGGTGCGCGCCGAGTGCGTCGTCGGCAACGGTTATCCCTACGCGCTGGAGACGGCGGACGCGGCTGCCGTCATCACCATGCAAGACCGCGAGCAATTCCTGCGCGCAATGCAGGAGTTTGCCGCCGAGCAGAATCTGGGCTTTCAAGTCTCGCGCAAGCCCATCAGCAAAGCGCACCGCCGTTAGTCTTTAAGAAAGCGCACCGCCGTTAGTCTTTTAAGCTTGAGAGTCGAGCCTGTGAGATTTTTATGAGCCGCACCGTTGAGCAGACGCACATGGAGATGGAGGGCAGCAACGCTGCTGCCGTCGCTCTGGTCTGTCCCGCGTGCGGGGCGGCGGCGCGGCGCGCGTGCGCGCATTTCTGCGCGACGTGCGGACGCGGTTTGCGCGAGCGCACTTACGCGCCCGCCGATGCGCTCCTCGCCTCTTATCATCAACAACACAGCCGCCCGGCGATGTTGTTCGAGCCGGAGCCGCACGCCGCAGGCGTAGTGCGCCGCAGTGCGCCGCGCCTCAAGCTGCCGCCCGACGAAGGAAATACTTCGGCGGCCATCGCGCTGGTTCTGGTCTTCTGCTCGCTCGTCCCCTTCTACGGAATCATGTTCAGCCCCCTGGTCGTCGTCATCGGCGGCTTCGGCCGGATCGAGGCGTGGCTTTTCCGGCGCATGGGCGGCGCGCGCCTCGCCGTCGCTTGCATCGGCTTCGGCCTGCTCATCGCGGGTGTGCAGGTGTTAGTCTGGTCGTATGTCAGTTCATACCTCTGAATGCTCGTCAGTCGCACGCCGTTTTGTGACCGGCGTGCGAGCATCGAGTGTTTGCATCGAACGGACGGCAGCCGGACTACTGGCAAAGAACAAATGGTCAAGATCGCAAAGATCGTCAAATCAAATTCGCACGTCGATTACATCGGGCGCGTGATCGACCGTCTGGACGCGGACGCGCCACCGGCGTTTGAGGATTACGGTTTCGCGCAGTTCGTGTCGCTTCCCGTCGCGGATGATTTTGAAGTCGTCGGCGTCGTCTACGACACGCAGTTGGTCAACCCGGAGTACGGCCAGTTCGGGCCGCGCCTCTCTCCGGCGGCGGAACTCGCCGTCTTAAGTCCCGACTATTTGAACGAACAGGGCGTGCTCGTCGGCATCCTGCTTCTGGGCTGGCGCGAGGGCGGGCGCGCGGCGCAGATGAGCGTGCCGCGCCGCGTCATCCCGGTCGGGCAGGACGTGTACCGGATGGACGCCGAGCAGACGGGCGCGTTTCATCGCGTGGGCGCGGAGGGGCGCATCGGGCTGCATTACTATTCGCAGATCGTGGCGCACGCGGGCGCGTTCGCCGTGCCGTTGGTCGAGGCCATCGTCGAACAACTCGAAACAATTTGCACGCCGGAGGAGCGGCAGCGTTTTTGTGTGCTCAAACGCTCGCTCGCGTGGCAACGCACGCTCGGCGGCGTGCGTCTCTAAACTGAGCAGACAGGGAACAGAAACCTCGCGGAGAAGGGAAACACTTTTATGAAAAGAAAATATAGAGCATTGCCTATCGCAGCCTTGCTATTGCTGACTTCTTTGACGGGCGCGACGCTCGCGCAGCGCTCGCGCACGGTCGGCGATTCATCTTCTAACAGACCGGGAGCGGCGACTTTGCCGCCGCCCGCTGCCGCCGGGACAGTCGCGAACGCGCCTGCTCCTCCCGCGAACGCGCCGAAGAGTGTGAAGGCCAAATACGAGGGCGGCATTTTCGGCTACGACAAAAAACAGACCGGCACGC
Source organism: Pyrinomonadaceae bacterium (assembly GCA_035633995.1). Lineage (GTDB taxonomy): Bacteria > Acidobacteriota > Blastocatellia > Pyrinomonadales > Pyrinomonadaceae > JAIVJZ01. Next base: position 11,989 of record DASQDV010000301.1, read on the forward strand.
TCAATTTCGACGACGAGGGGCAACGACTCGTCTTCCGCGACAAGGCGCAGAAGGAATACATCTCGATCCCTTACAAGTCCATCGCCGCCGCCTACGCCGACACGCAGTCGCGCCGACCGACGGCGGCCTCCGTGCTCGGCGGGGCGAGCATCTACACGCTGCCGGCGCTCCTCATCAGGAAGAAGTACCGCTACCTGACGATGCAGTTCAACGACCCGGACACGAAAGTGCAGGGCGTGACCAGTTTCAAGGTGGACGGCAAACAGGTGCTGGAAACGATCCTCGCGGCGGTCGCGCACAAGGCCGAACTCACGCCGCGCGGCGAAGCCTACGTCCGCCTGAACAAGCCGAAGGACACGGATCAGGATAAGTAAGCGCAGCCGAGAGTCGAGAAAAGGTGAGAGAAACAGACGGGAGCGGCCACGTTTCAGGCGTGCGCCGCTCCCGGGTGTTTATGTGTGCCGACGAATTGTGATGCGGGTTCATCAGTGGTCGTGATGCGCGCCGGCGGGGCGCTCGCCCTGATAAATCTCCGCGCCCGTGGCGACGAACTCCGCCGCCTTCTCGCGCATGCCCGCCGCCAAAGCGTCCGACTCTTCGAGTTCCTTGCGCGCCGCGAAGTCGCGCACCTCCTGCGTGATCTTCATCGAGCAGAAGTGCGGCCCGCACATCGAGCAGAAGTGCGCGAGTTTTGCGCCCTCCTGCGGCAGCGTCTCGTCGTGATACTCGCGCGCCACTTCCGGGTCGAGCGAGAGGTTGAACTGATCCTCCCAGCGAAATTCGAAGCGCGCTTTCGACAGGGCGTTGTCGCGCAGTTGCGCTCCCGGATGACCTTTGGCGAGGTCTGCCGCGTGCGCCGCGATCTTGTAGGCGATGACGCCCTCTTTCACATCACGCTTGTCGGGCAATCCGAGATGCTCTTTCGGCGTGACGTAGCAGAGCATGGCCGTGCCGTACCA